>JACOST010000008.1 GCA_016178705.1 Deltaproteobacteria bacterium
GAAGGCGATGAACTGCGCCATCCCCTGCTCCGCCAGCACCTTCGTGATCGCCGCCGTCAGCGTCGTCTTGCCGTGATCGATGTGCCCAATCGTCCCCACGTTACAGTGCGGCTTCTTGCGCTCGAATTTCTGCTTCGCCATCTGCTGCGTGCCTCAACCTGCGTCTGTTGTCGTGCACAAAAGCCCAGGAGCGGAATCGAACCGCCGACCTCCTCCTTACCAAGGAGGTGCTCTAGCCGACTGAGCTACCTGGGCGTACCGCGCACACTGACCAATCGAATCGGGCTCCTTAACTTCACTTCTCAAAAAGCGGGAAACGGGATTCGAACCCGCGACCCTCAGCTTGGAAGGCTGATGCTCTAACCAACTGAGCTACTCCCGCACAACATCCTTCCCAATCGTCGCCGAATGCGCGCCTTCAAGTCATGGTGGAGAGGGGAGGATTCGAACCTCCGAAGGCTGACGCCGGCAGATTTACAGTCTGCTCCCTTTGGCCACTCGGGTACCTCTCCGTCGCTATGGAGCCGATGGCCAGACTCGAACTGGCAACCTACTGATTACAAGTCAGTCGCTCTACCATTGGAGCTACATCGGCCAACCGCCACGCCACTCCGCCCTGCGGATCCCCAATATTCCTATCCACCCGACGATTGGCCTGGCGCAAAAAGTGCTTCCTACCAACAGCCCCCCCCTGTGTCAATACGATCTTCAGCGGCTCGGATTGATCGCCGCGCGCCATTCCGTTGCCCGGCGCGAAAATCGGTTGTAGTCACCACCCATGACTCCGGCGGCCGCACCAGCGGGGAAGCTGAGCGAATCACAAGCCGCGCGCGAAATCACCCGCCTGAGTGCCGCAATCGAGCACCACAACCACCGCTACCACGTCCTTGATCAGCCGGAGATCCCCGACGCCGAGTACGACCAGTTGTTTCGCCGCTTGGTCGAACTCGAAGAGGCGTTTCCCCACCTGCGCAACCCGGCGTCCCCGACCCAGCGAGTCGGTGCCCCGCCGGCGCAAACGTTCGCCAGCGTTCGCCATACGATTCCAATGCTGTCGCTCGGCAATGCCATGTCCGCCGCGGAGTTCCAGGAATTCGATGAGCGGGTTCGCCGCGGACTCAAGACCACCAACGCAGTCGAGTACATCGTCGAGCCCAAGCTGGACGGTCTCGCCGTCGAACTCGTGTATGTCGACGGCGCCCTCACCATCGCTTCGACGCGCGGCGATGGCACCACGGGTGAGAACGTGACGGCCAACGTGAAGACGATTCGCAGCGTCCCACTGGAACTCCGCCGTCAGCGCGGCGCACCGATTCCAGCGCGGCTCGAAGTTCGCGGTGAGGTCATCTTTCCGCGCGCCGCGTTTGAACGACTCAACCGCGACCGGGCCAAACGCGACGAGCCGCCTTTCGCCAACCCCCGCAACGCCGCCGCGGGATCATTGCGCCAACTCGATTCGCGCATCACCGCGCAGCGCCCGCTCGACATCTTCTGTCACAGTTCGGGGCAAATCGAAGGCGCTGCCTTCGCGTCTCATTGGGACTTCCTTGCTGCGCTGCGCGGTTGGGGCCTCAAAATCAATCCGCTCAATCGTCGCTGCACCGGCGCCGATGAAGTGGTTAGCTACCACACCGAGATCAGCCAACGTCGCGAGTCGCTGCCGTATGAGGTCGACGGCATCGTTGCCAAGGTCAACAGCATCGATCTCCAGCGCCGACTCGGCGAGGTTTCGCGCTCGCCGCGCTGGGCGATCGCGTTCAAGTTCAAGGCCCAACAAGCGCGCACGCGAGTCAGGAACATCCTCGCCTCGGTCGGACGTACCGGCGCGCTCACCCCGGTCGCCGAACTCGAACCGGTGCCGGTGGGCGGCGTGACCGTCTCCAACGCGTCGTTGCACAACATGGACGAAGTTGAGCGCAAAGACGTGCGCATCGGCGACATGGTGATCATCGAGCGCGCCGGCGATGTCATTCCTTACGTCGTTGGAGTCGTCACCGGCGAGCGTACCGGCAGAGAGCGCAAGTTCCGCATGCCCGCAACCTGTCCCGTGTGCGGCAGCAAAGTCCTGCGCGAGGAAGGCGAGGCCGCGTACCGCTGCATCGGCATGAGCTGCCCCGCCAAGCTGCGTGAGACTGTCCGGCACTTTGCCTCCAAGTACGCGCTCGACATCGACGGCCTCGGCGACAAGTTGGTCGCGCAGTTGATCGACAGCGGGCTGGTGAAGACCATCGCCGATCTCTACGACCTGACCAAAGAGCAACTGACCGATCTCGAACGCATGGCCGATAAGTCGGCGCAAAACATCGTCGACGCGATCGCCGGCAGCAAGCGCACCACGCTTGCTCGCTTCATCAACGGGCTCGGGATTCCGCAAGTCGGCGAGCACATGGCCGCGGTATTGGCCGAGCAGTTCGGCAGCATCGACGCGTTGCAAAGTGCAACCGAAGAAGAGTTGCTCGCCGTGCGCGACATCGGCCCCGAAACGGCACGGGAGATTCGCGCCTTCTTCGACCAGAAGGACAACCGCACCGTGATCGCACGGCTCACGCGCGCCGGCATCCGTCCGACCGTCGAGCGCCGCACCCGCGGCGACAAACTAGCGGGCAAAACTTTCGTCCTCACCGGCGCCCTGTCGATGCCGCGCGACGAAGTCGTTCGCTTGATCGAGGCCCAGGGCGGAAAGATCACCGGCAGTGTGTCGAAGAAGACCGACTACGTCGTCGTCGGTGACGAACCCGGCTCGAAGTTCGACAAGGCCAAACAACTGGGCGTCCGCACGCTCGACGAACGCGGGCTGCGCGCACTCGTCGGTGACTGAATTGATGGCCGACGCATCGCAGGCCGTACGTCTCCAGCTCGTCATCACCGGACGCGTCCAGGGCGTCGGCTTCCGCTACGCGGTGCTCGATGAGGCGCGGCGCCTCCAAGTGGCGGGCTGGGTACGCAACCGCCGCGACGGCAGTGTCGAAGTGATCGCCGAGGGTTCCCGCGGGCGCTTGGAACAGCTTGCCGTTTGGTGTCACGATGGGCCGCGCGGCGCGCTGGTCTCGCATGTCGAGACCAACTGGGGCGAAGCGAGCGGCGAGTTTCACGAATTTTCCATCCGTCACTAGAGCGAGAGGAGGCGATCATGGCAACGCTCAATACTGTGCTCGGTCCGTGCAACGCAGCCGACCTCGGCGTCACCTTGATGCACGAGCATCTGGTGATCGGCTGGCCGGGGTGGGATGCGGATGTCGCCGCGCCGGCGTTCAACCGCAAGGACACGATCAAGCTCTGTGTCGACCACATGCAGGAGCTGAAGGCGCTCGGGATGCGCACGCTGCTCGATCCCTGCCCGATTGATCTTGGTCGCGACGTCGAGTTAGCCGCCGAAGTATCTCAAGCCACCGGCGTGCGCATCATCTGCGCCACCGGCCTCTATAAGGAAGAGTCCGGCGCCACTCCGTACTTCAAATTCCGCGGTCAGTTCACCGACGTGATCAAGGAGATGGCGGAGGGCTTCATCAACGAGATCGACGTCGGCATCGGTTCCACCGGCATCAAGGCTGGCGTCATCAAGATCGCCACCGGCGCGCACCAGATCACAAAATATGAAGAGAAAGTCATTCGCGCCGCGGCGCGCGCCCACAAGGCCACCGGTGCGCCGATTACGACGCACACCGAGGACGGCACGATGGGCCGCGAGCAGCTCGATTTGTTCGCCTCGGAGGGTGTCGACTTGAAGCGCGTGATCATCGGCCACTCGTGCGGCAGCGCGGATCTCAAATATCACACCGACATGCTCGACCGCGGCGCCTACCTCGGCTTCGATCGCTTCGGACTCGACTTCATCCATCCCGATCGGTTGCGCAAGGCCGCATTGATCGGCCTGCTCGGCATCGGCTGCGAAAATCAGATCGTACTCTCGCACGACACCGTATGGTGCTGGCGTGGCCGCTCGCTGCCGGTGCCTGAGTCGCAGCTAACGAACTGGAAGCCGACGCACGTTTTCAAGAACATCGTGCCGGCACTGCGCGACGCTGGCGTGACTAAGGAGAAGATCGACGCGATGCTGATCCACAACCCGCGGCGATACTTCGAGGGCGTGTAGCGCGGCGGTCGGAAGAAGAGGCCTCCACCCTAACCCTCCTCCGCGGCGAGTGGTGCCGCAGAGGAGGGAACTCTTGCGCGTCGCGCCTGCACCTTCAGGTTCCCTCCTCCGTGAACACTTCCGTGAACGGAGGAGGGATAGGGTGGAGGCCACCCGAGCCTCGGGCCTTGCCAATTCTATGAGCCGCCGCGGACGGCACGCACGGAGACGCCATTGGTCTTGTTGTGCGCGCCCACGTAGGGGGTGAAGAAGCCCACGTCCCACGCGAGGTCCGGGACGAGCTGGTAGGTAGTAGACGACCAGCAGAAATCGGACTGCGTGCAACTGCACGTCAGCACCGTACAACTCGCGGCGCAGTTCATGTTGAACGCCGCGTCAACCGCGGGGTTCACGTTCTGATAGTTCGCGATACTGTGTAGCTCATTCACGTTCGGGATGCGCCAGTCCGTATGCCCGGCAAATCCACCCCCCGCATTCAGCGTCGCCAGGAAGGCCGTCACCATCGTCCCGTTCATCGTGTACGGCGGCGACGTCATGCCCCAGGTGTAAGTGTCGTCCTTGTCGTGGATAGAGCCGTCGTCGCTCTTCTTTTCCCACATCAGCCCGGTCGCGTTGTCGGTGATCGTGCCGTCGCCATTGTCGTTGAACGAGTGCGTGGCGCCCTTTTGCACCGCGCCGTCGCTGCCGGCTCCGTACGACGTGGTCTGCCCCGTCGCCAGCACCGGCGCTGGCGCCGGCGGTACTGGCGGCGCTGGATTCACGTTCCCGTCGCGAACGGCCCGCGCGTAGTTGCTACTCGACTTCGGACCCACTGCGAAGGCACCGTTATCGAAGTGGACGCCCCACGCGCTCGATGGCGTGCTCTGCATCGTGCTGGACGACCAGTAGTAGTCGTTCACCGTGCAACTGCACGTCAGCACCGTGCAACTCGCGACGCACCCCGTGTTGAAGGCCGGGCTCACCGCTGGATTGGAGTTCTGGTAGTTGATGATGCTCTGCACTTCCTTGGCGTTCGGCAATCGCCAGTCGGTCTTCCCGGCGAAGGCCATGCTGTTCAGCGTCGCGATCTTGGTCGTCTGAGCCGTGGTCCACGTGTAGATGTCATCCTTGTCATGGATGGAGCCGTCGTCCGAGAGCTTCTCCCATACCAACTTGGTGTTGTTGTCGGTGATCGTGCCGTCGCCGTTGTCGGTAAATGCGAGGGGCGTCCCGGCTTTCACATCGCCGTCTTGCCCGGTGCCGGCGCACGCAATGATCGCCCCACCCGCATCCCAGCAGGTCGTCTGCCCGGTCTCAGGGAACGCTTGCGCGACGCAGTTGCTGGCGTTGAAGCCGCAGCCCGCCGTGCAGGTCAGCGACCCGCCGAGGGCGTAGCCGAGTCCGGTGCATGTCTGACCACCGAGATCGGAGGCATCGCACTGCTCGCTGCCGTCCTTGATACCGTTGCCGCAGGTTGAGGACGCTGCCGTTCCCACCACGCCGAAAATGGTGACACCGCTCTGGATGTTGCTCGCCACGAGGTTCGTATCATTCGCGGTGGCCGTCTTGGAGCCGGCGTAGAGCCCGTTGGGGATGGTGAAGGTCTTCAAGCCGTTGGCGCCGCTCACGTTCGACCCGGCGGGTACACTGCCGGTGACGAGGCTGCCGTTAACGAAGGCGGTCTTGCCGCTGAGCATATCGGCGGCGACCGCGGTGCCACTGCTAGTGTCGACCACCGAGGAACTGCCGTTGATGCCAAACAGATTGACGCCGCTCTTGATGTTGCCCGCCACCAAGTCGGTGTCACCCACACACTTGCCGGATCCATTGTGGTAGCCGGCAACGATGGTTTGATCGGCGGTGCCCGGCGTCAGTGTGACGGCGCCGTTGTTCGGCATGGTGCCCGTGATCCCGACTGAGCTGGCGTTGGAGAAGGTCTTGCCGCTCAGCACATCACCTACCGCCGCCGTCCCCGTGGCGGTGCGACAGTCGCAGCCGCTGACATTGAAGCCGCACGTGGCCGTGCAGCTCAACGTGCCGATAGCGTAGCCGAGACTCGTGCAACTCGCGCCGCCCAAATCGCTGCCGTCGCAGGCTTCGCTGCCGTTCTTCGCTCCGTCACCGCAACTCGATCCGCATTGGAGGTTGGGCTGCCCGTCGGCGTCCGGCCCGTCGATGGCGGCCACCACCGCATCGAGACCGGCCAGCGCGTCGCTGATCTTGGTGGGATCGCTGACTGGTGGAAGCAACGTCGCCATCACCGTGCGTACGTCCGCCAGCCATTCGAGCGCGCGCGGATACTGTGTGACGATGGCTTGCTGCGCGGCGCACGCATGCGAGGCGGCGATGCAGCCGCTCCACTCGTGCAGCGTGTCGATCGAGCCATCGCCGCCGAACTGCGCGCACCAGGTGTTGATGTTGTCCGCTTCAATCGGCTCGCTCAGCGCTGCCCCGGGTCCGAGCACGTCGGGCACACCGTGGGTGACGTTGAGCATGCCCGGCGCGCACTTCTTGTCGATCGCCGCCGTCAGCTTCTCGCCCAAGCTCTTGCCGGTGCCGCGGGTGTCGTGGATGTTGCGAAACTGGGTGGCGCAGCTCCCCGCCACAATCGTGGTGATGGCAGCGTGATCTTTGATCACCTTGCCGGCGATGGACTGCAGGCAGGTGGCCACCGCGTTGAGGTAATTGTCGGCGTAGGTTTTGGAGGCGGTCTTCACCGTGCTCTGGCAAGTGTTGAGGCTGGTTGCGGGCAGCGGCACGGCCGTAGCCGTGCTGGCCCACAGCAGGGCCGCAGTGATAGCGATCGATGATCGTGTTCTCATGATGATCCACCTCTCCCTTTTTTCGGACTGCTTTATTCGCTGCTCGCTTTGATTGCTGCGGTGAGCACGGCGGTCATGCTGGGCACTCCTGGCGGACCGCCGGACAGGCACGGAGGCCTGTCCCCACCGGATCGGATCTGGACTCCGGTCCGTCATTCCCGCAATCATCAGGCGGGAATCCATCCGATCCTTCGCCCACATGGCGAGGAACCGTCAGCGATCGGTAGGCAACTAGCGCGTGCGTGCGTGCGTGCGTGCAAAATACCGGCCGGGATTGCAGGCTCCAAGCGCGATCCGACCGGTGGCGGCGCACGAAGACATGTGGGTAATTTTGTACTGGACAGATCGGAAGCTTGTCAACCGGAGGAAAACCCGTAGTAGTTGCCCCGCATCCGCACGGTGAGCGACACTCGGATTCGGAGCCTCCACCCTAACCCTCCTCCGCGGCGAGTGGTGCCGCAGAGGAGGGAACGTTCACGCACGCTGCGCACTGAATTGATCGTCGCCTTGATTCACCAACCACCTTCAGGTTCCCTCCTCCGTGAGCACCTCCGCGAACGGAGGAGGGCCAGGGTGGAGGCCTTCCCTCTTGATCCGTTCCGCTCACGACGGGTTCGACTTGACGATTCGCGCGTACAACGCGCGCCGCGGGAGATGATGCGTCGCCGCCAGCCGATGCGCGATTTCGGCTGTATGCAGTCCTTCACCCTTGAGCCGCGTGATCGCGGTGTCGAGATCTTCGATTGGCGCCACCCGCGCAGCCTTGCCGCCGGCGATCACCAACGTCACTTCGCCTTGCACGCCGGCGCTCGGCAGTCGCGTGAGCACGTCGGTGGCCGTGCCGCGGAGAATCTCCTCGAACAACTTCGTCACTTCGCGCGCGACGACGACTTCGCGGTCGGCTCCGAGTGCAGCGATCAAATCGGCCAAGCTCTCCGACAAGCGCCGCGCCGCTTCGTATACAACGATGGTTCGCTCTTCGCCGATGAGTGTGTCAAGGAATTTCCGCCGCGCCACGGCACGCGCCGGCACGAAGCCCTCGAAGACGAAACGATCAGTGGGCAAGCCACATACGCTCAGCACCGCGGCGACCGCCGACGGACCGGGGATCGGCACCACCTTGATACCTGCTTCGACGGCCGCACGCACCAAGCGAAAGCCGGGATCCGCGATGCCGGGTGTGCCGGCGTCGGAGATCAACGCGATCGACTTGCCGGCCTTCAGCCGCTCGATCAATTCGGGGGCGCGTTCGCGCTCGATCTGGTCGTAGTAGCTAATCAGCGGTGTGTGGATGTCGAAGTGCGCGAGGAGTTTGCGGCTGTGGCGAGTGTCTTCGGCGGCGATCAATTGCACCTCGCGCAAGATTCGCAACGCGCGCGCCGAGATGTCCTCGAGATTTCCCAGCGGCGTCGCAACAACGTAGAGCGTACCTGGCATCGCCGAGCCTCACATCGTTGACGCGCGCTCATGCCGACAAGACGGCTTCATCATGGCGTCGCCCTACCCGGAAGCGATCGGCATGTCGAGTGCCGCTGGCGTGGCGTCACCCGCAACGGCGCGTTACACTGCGGCGCGTGCACTCAGTAGCGATTCGTGACGCGTGTGATGATGACGGGCCGGCATTGATCGCGCTTATCGACGCCGTCTTCCGCGAGTATCCCAACTGCATTCTCGACGTCGATGGCGAGGCGCCGGAGTTGCGCACCATCGCCACGACGTTCGAAGCCGCGGGCGGGCACTTCTGGATCGCCGAGCTATCCGGCCGCGTGGTGGGTTGCGTCGGGTTCACACCCGCGCACGCCGCAGGCGGCATCGAGCTGCGCAAACTCTACGTTGCCAAGGACGCGCGCCGCATCGGACTGGGAAACCGCCTGTGCGGATTGATCGAGAGCGAAGCGCGGCGACGCACAGCCGCGTTCGTCGAACTGTGGAGCGATACCCGTTTCCTCGACGCGCACCGGTTATACGAAAAGCGCGGCTACACGCGTGGGCCGCACACCCGAACGTTGCACGACATCAGCGCAAGCGTCGAGTACTTCTATCGCAAAGACCTGTAGCCGGCTGGCCCGGCTGCAGGCACCTAGACAACGCCTGTCGCCGTGCGTGTGGGCGGACGCGTAACCGTCGGCGTGCGCGTGATCGTCGGCCGCCGCGTCAGCGTCCGAGTCGGCGTGATAGTGGGTCGGCGCGTATTCGTCGGCGTCGGTGTCACGGTTGGACGACGGGTGCGCGTTCTCGTGCGCGTGGGAACCGGGCTGCGCGTCAACGTGGCCGTGGGAGTCGTTGTCCGCGTCCGCGTCGGCCGCCGGGTGAGCGTGCGAGTCGGCGTGAGCGACGGCCGCCGGGTGATCGTCGGCGTCGTCGTTATGGTGGGCCGGCGAGTCGCGCTCGGTGTACGGGTCGGCGACGGCCGGCGTGTGACCGTCATCGTCGGCGGCGCTGTTGGTGGCGGTGTAGACGTTGGTGACGGCGTCAGCGTCTGCGTTGGCGATGCCGTTTCGGTTCGGGTCGGCAGCGGAGTACCGCCGTTGTCGAAGTTGGTGCGCCACCAGCGCGCTAGATCGCGCAACGCTAGCGGCGGGTTGGTCGGCGGCGGCTGATGCAGCACGGTATCGGTGCGGTTGATGCCGTGACAGTTGGTACACGCGCGGATTTCACCGGGCGAGAACGTCACCCAGAAGCGCTCGCGCACCACCGGATCGCCGGCGTCGGTCACGAGTTGCCAAGTCAGCGCCCGACGCGCCGGAACCAACGCGGCATAGCTGCCGTCATCAGCGAGCTTGACCGTGCTCGGTGGCGCACCCGCCAGATCCGGGTTCAGTCCGTCGTGCAAGAGCTGCGCGATCGGCCTGCGGCCACCGTTGAACTGGCTGTAGCCGCGCACGAGATCGCCTTGGAACAACTGCAGGTACGCAATCTCCGTCGGCGTCGCGCCCGCATCAGCGGTCTGCGTCGAGCTGCCGGCGATCTTGAGATTGAACTCCTGTTGTCGATCGGCGCGCCGGGTCACGTTGCGGCTGACCATCAGCGCCAGGCTGTTGCTCTGCAGAAATGCGCGCAAGCGATCGATGCCGGCCTGTCCGCCGAGTTCGTCGCTGAGCACCTGCGTCTCAATCTCGGGCAACGGGCTAACGTGGCGCGCCGGCCGCGTGCGCGCGCGCACTTCGACCGGATCGAGTTCCCACAACCGACCGCTATAGGTCGCTTGCTCGTAGCGCTGATTGTCCCAATACGAAATCGTCTTCGTGATGCCCGCCGGGATCAGTTGCGCGCCCGGCGTGCGGTAGGGCGAACCCGCAGACAGACGCACCAGATGGAAGTCGTAGCGCGACGACAACTGGCCCGTCGCGGTGCGGTCCTGATACGCCGACACGGTCTGCACCGCGATCAGACTTCCGTCCGACAACGGCACCGGGTTGCGAAAGTGGCCCGAATTGCTCGACGGCTGCGCGACGTTGTCGGGCAAGATGCGGTTAGTAAGAGGATCGGTGATGTAGTCCACCTGCATGTCGTCAGCGTTAACGCTTTCGGCGCCGTTGAGGCCGATGATTTGTCCCGCAGCGTGCGTGCCGAACTCCGGCGCGTGGGTGCCGTAAAAGTATCCCGGCCGATTCGGATCCTCCTTGAGTTGCAACAACAGCTCGGCGGTGCGACGACCGGTCGGCGCGATAAACTCGGGCAGGTTGTCGTTGGCCGAATCGAAGTAGCCCGCCAGCTCGTGCCGCCCGACGTGATTGAGCGTCTCGATGCCGGTGCCGTCTTCGTTGAGCTGCCACGGAAAAAAGAAATTAAACTCGTGGGCGTGCTGGAACGATCCGTTCGGCTGCTCGCGCAGCTCGGGAAAGATCTCGGCGCTGGAGTTGAGCGCCTCCGTACTCGTTTCCGATGCGTAGTTGAAAGCGCCGTAGCCGAGCGTGCCCTCGGCGTTCTGCTGATCGCGCTGCAAGTGATCCCAGCGGGTGAAGATCAGCCTGCCATCGGCGGCGATGATCGGCGTGAAATCGCCCGACACCGAGTGATCGAGCAGCTGCAAGTCGGAGCCATCGGGATTCATCGACCACAACCCGGTCACCGTCGCCGTCGACTCGTACTCATCGAGCTGCGGGTAGGTGAGCGGATCGCCGCTGCGTGGCCGGTCGGAGGCAAAGATGATGCGATCGTCGGTTCCATAAATCGGCGCGACGTTGTTACTATTGAGCGGCTGGGGCAACTTGGTGATCTGCACCGTCTCCCCAATTCCGAAGCCTGTCACTTCGTAGATCTGCCAGAAGACCGGGCTGTAGTCGTTCATCGTGGTGCCGCCGACGACCATCGAGAACAGCGCCTTGGTGCCAGACCAGTGCACCGACGGTTCGCGCACGGCGATGTCCTGCTCCGGCGTGGTACCGTAGCCGGCCTCGGCGGTGAGGTTGCGCAGTGCGCCATCCGCGTAGCGGATGTACAGATCGCCGCCACGCGGCGCCGCCTCGGTGTCGCCATTCTGGTTACCGAAGGTCGAGTTCACGGTCGCGAAGTCGGCGCCGAACGGAGGCTGGGTGACGAAGAGGAGGACTGGATCGGCGGCGCGCGCAGCGTGCGCGTGCAGCATCGTGATGGCGATCAATCCGGAAAGGAGCAGGTTTCGTGTGCGGCGTGACATGCGTTCTCCGATGTTGCGGCGTCGTCTCATGCGCGCGTCCTCTGCCGTGAGAAAACGAAGAGCCCGAGCAAGACACAGACCGCACTTCGCCGACTCGCCCGCCTCCCATCGCCGCTGCGCCAGGTTGGCACGCAGATGTCGCTTCGGTGGCGGGCGCCAATGTCGTGATCGCCGGTGCCGCGCTGCGCCTATGGCAGGTGCGTGAACTCGATGTCGAGCAGATCGAATGACTCCCAGTCGGCCGCATCGAAGTGCCACCACTCGGTCGGCAAGCCGACGAAGCCGGCGCGAGCCATTGCCAATTCGAGCAAGGCGCGATTGGCAATCACCGGCGCCGGCAGCTGCATGTAGTCGCGGTGTGCGCGCTCACTGAAGTCGTCGAAGTCGGTCGGCATCGCGGCCGCTTTGCCGTCTGCCATTGTCAGCGTCAGGTCGACCGCGGCACCGCGATTGTGGCGCGAACCCTTGGCGGGATTGGCGACGTAGCGCTCGTCGGGCACCAGCGCCCACATCTGTTTCTGGACGGACCGCGGCCGGTAGCAGTCGAACACCTGCAACCCGCGCCCCACGCGCTCCAGGTCGGCTTGCGCCCGGCTGAGCTTCTCCGCCACAGCTCGGCGCAGGAAACACTTCGCCCGCGGATAGAGAATGAGATGCGTAAAGTTGTCCGAGGTCGCGTAGCGGATGTCGAGCCGGATGTGCGGATTGATCGTCTCGATGTCGACGAGATCGGTTACATCGGCGGGCTGCGCCCGCATTGCAAAAGTCAAAACGCAAAACGCAAAAGGCAAGAGTATGCGCGGCGCAATCATGCGGCCTGAGTAAACGCGTTCGTGTAGGCGGCTTCGCTGAGACAAAGTGCAGTGCGAAAGCGCGCATGTTCGTTGCCGCGTTCACGATCGAGGCGCTCGCGCAGCCGTTCGATCAGCACAGGTTCAGCGTCGAGACCATTGGTGACATCGGCCAGGGAGATGTGGTGCACTTCCGCCAGCAGGCACATCGCGAAGTAATCGAGTTGGCTCGCGTTCGGTTTGCGCCGCCACGCTTCGACGGCTGAGAGACAGTCAGTCACTCCCGTGGCAACACGGACAGGAGTCACCCCGTCGCTGCCGCTGCCCTCCAGTCCTGGCGCGAGGAAGGTCAACGCAGGCTCCGTACCAGTCAACGCGACCGGATGCGGAATGTAGTGCGGCGACGTGTACTCCACCGCCGCGAACAGGGCCCGGCGGTACCTCGCACGATCGAAGTGGTTGGCCACCAACTGCTGCCAGAGATACTCCGCTACACTCTGCCCCGCCGCCCGGGCGCGCGCCGCCAACGTCTGGATCGCGTCGGCGAGGTACCCTTCACGAACCGCAACCCTCGTAAAGTCATCGAGCGAGATGGTGAGCGCGAGCGCATCGATGCCGTCACGCTCATCGCGCGACTCATCGACGTAGCTTGCGCCGATCGGCTCGTTCGCGCGGACGGGCTCGAGGATCATCGCCAACCGATCGCCGTACTGCGAGACCTTGCCAAAGCCGCGACGACAGTTGTGCAACCGCACCGGCCGCGCCGCCACCACCGGCAGTGTGCCAAGGTGAGCCAGACCGAAGCCACTCATCAGCGAGCCGTACGCAATCAGCGTCAGCGGTGGACGCGCCATGGCCACTCTCTGCTAGCACAAGCCGTCATCCGTTGTCGCCGAGGGCGTTGTCGCAGAGCCGATTGACATCGTCGACCATCGCATCGTACCCATTCACCTGATTCATGGACGAGGATGTGTCTCGAACGGTGGCGGGAGCGCGGCTACGCGTTGGTTGGTCGGTGCTGCGTACCCCCGCGCTGGCATGCACGCTGCTGGCCGCCTGGCTCGCGGCGGTCGAAGTGGTGGCTCGTACCGACACCGTTCGAGCGTGGCTACCGGCACCCAGCGTCGGCAGCACGAATCGGCAATTCGAGGTTCAGCTGTCCCGATTGGATCGCTTCGCTGAGCGCGAGGGGGCGATCGACTCCCTCTTCATCGGCAGCTCGGTGGTCTGTCGCGCCATCGACCCGATCACCGTGAGCAGTGCGTACCACCAGCGTACCGAGCATGACCTGCACGGCTTCAGTTTCGGCGTCAATGGTATGGGTGCGCCGACGAGCGGTCTCATGGCCGAGATCCTGGTCGCGCAGTACCATCCGAAGGTCCTAATCTTCGGGACATCGCCCTTCGATTACTTGCCCTCGGGACCAGGGCGCGCGGCAATCGAAAGCTCGCCCTGGCTCCAATATCGCCGGGGTCACTCGACTCTCGCGGGATGGCTGACCACGTACTCGCTCGCCTATCGCTACTATCTGACGCACCGGGCATGGAGAGGACCGCGCTTCTGGTCCGACCTGCAGCGCGCGCAACGGGTCGAGAAATACATTTCGGCGTACGGCTTCGGTTTCGACCCTCGCCCTCCGTGGCGAGGCCGTAAGGGGAGCGGCCGTCGTTCGGATCATCCCGCCACCTTCGAGATCACCCGTGATGCCCGAGATGGACTGGCCCGCATCGCGCAACTGCATCAACACGGTCTGCGAGTCATCGTCGTCGAGGTGCCGGTGCAGAACCAGGCGATCGACGCACTACCCGGCGGCGAACAAGGCTATCGTTCATTTGTCGAGGCGCTGGAACGCTACGCCACCGAGCAGAGGATTCCGTTCTGGCCAACCCGATCGCTCAATCTCATTCCTCCCGACGGCTGGCGGAATCAAGGCCACGTGAACGTCGTAGGGGCACGCTCCTTCAGCCGCTGGCTCGGCGAGCGACTCGCGACCGACGACCTCAACCCGCGGGCGGCAGACGCGCTCGTGGTCGGTGATCGCTAGGCGCGTGGAAATCACCTCGGTCACCTTTGCCGTATTCGTCCTGGCGGTACTGGCGATCTTCTACCTGCTGCCGGCACGCTTACAACTGCGGTGGCTCTTGCTCGCCTCCTACGTCTTCTACGCGACCTGGTCCTGGCAGTTCGCGCTGGTGTTGGCGGCGCTAACGCTGGTGAACTTCGCGATGGCCCACGGCGTGCGCGCCGCCGATCGGCCGCGCCGCGGCGTGCTGGTGCTCGGCATCGCCATCAATATCGGCGTGCTCGCCGGGTTCAAGTACGGCGACACGTTGCTCCACATCCTGGCTTCCGGTGCCCAAAACGGTGTGCGCATCTTGCTACCCATTGGGCTCTCCTTCTATTCGCTGCAGGCGATCTCGTATCTCGTCGACGTGGCGCAGGGGCAGATCGCCGCCGAAACCGACTTCGTCGCCTTTGCCCTCTACCTAGCCTACTTTCCGAAACTGCTAGCGGGCCCGATCGAGCGCGCACGCAAATTTCTTCCTCAACTCTCCCAGCCACGCGTGGTGGATGACGCGCAACTCGCCCGCAGCGCGACCCTCATCGCGATTGGAGTGGTGCGCAAAGTCGTGATCGCCGACTCGCTGTTCGAAATGATCCCGCCGGCGACCTTTGCGACGCCGGCGCGTGCGAGCGGACTCGCTGTATGGCTGGTCGCCTACTCGTTCGCGCTCTACAACGACTTTGCCGGGTACACGAGTCTGGTGCGTGGGGTGAGCCTGCTGTTCGGAATCGAGCTGTCGCCGAACTTCGCCAGCCCGTATTTTGCGCGCAGCTTCTCCGAGTTCTGGACGCGCTGGCACATCTCCCTCTCGCAGTGGTTGCGTGACTACATCTATCTGCCGCTGAGTCGCGCGCTATTGCGCCGCAACCTCAGCCGTTCGAACGTTCCGAATCTCCTCCTGCCGCCGTTGACCGCTATGATCATCTGCGGGATGTGGCACGGCGAGGCGTGGCACTTCCTCGCATGGGGCGCCCTCCACGGCGTGTACCTAGCCGGCGAACGCGTCGCCACACTGTGGCGGCCACGGCGGCCGGCGCAGCAACTCCCGGCTTGGCGGCAAGCTCTCGCGATGCTGCGCGTGTTCACCTTGGTCGCATTGACGCTGATTCCCTTCCGCCTGAAGCTCACCGCAGCGGAAACGTTCACACGCGCGCTGCTGCGCGCCTCCGGCTGGTCACTCCCCGACCCGCGCGTCTGTGTACTGATCGCGCTCACGCTGTGGATCGATTGGGCACAGTCACGCCACGGGGACGAGCTCGTCTTCCTCCAGTGGCCGTGGGCAGCGCGCGCCGCGCTGCTCACCGCGGCGGTGCTGGCGGTTCTGTTGGTGGCGCAGAGTGATCTAAGCGCGCCATTCGTGTATCAACAGTTCTGAGATGCGTCGTTCACACGAGCCGACCCTGACCGGCATGGTGGTCGAGCGCGCGCGCCGCGCGCCGGACGATCTGGCGATCGTCTACATCGGCGAAGACGGCGTGCAGCAGCGCATCACCGCCCAAGCAGTGCACCACGATGCGGGTCTGGCCGCGCGCGCCTTAGCCGACGAGGGCGTCGAACCGGGGGACTGCACCCTGCTGGCTATGCGCTACTCGCGTTCGCTCATCGCCGCATGGTTTGGTGCGCTCTATCGCGGCGCGCTTCCGTCCGTCTTGCCCTACCTGACCGAACGGAGCGATCCAGCAACGTACGCCGCGCGCGTGCGCGGATTTGTCGGTGAGGCCGGCGCGCGTACGGTGATCACCGCGCCCGAAGTCGTCGAACACCTCCGGCCCCTCGTCGCCCCGCTTGGGTGTCAGGTAATCAGCAGCGAGCAGGTGCACCTCGACGCTGCGGCTGAGCCACTAAGCCCGGTACAGCGACGCGCTGATGACCCTGCATGGCTGCAATTTACTAGCGGCACGACCGGCGGGCGCAAGGGTGTGGTCGTGTCCCACGCCGCCGTCCTGGACTTCCTCGACGCCTACTGCAGCACGCTCCCCATACATGCGAACGATGTGATGATCACCTGGCTGCCGCTCTACCACGACATGGGGCTGGTGAGCGGGCTTGCCCTCCCACTCTCAATGGAGATTCCTACGGTGATGATGTCGCCCGCATACTGGGTGCGCAATCCGGTGGTTCTGATGCGCGCGATCCACGAGTTCCGCGGCACGCTCTGCAACATGCCGAACTTCGGGTTCGATCATTGCACGCGGAGCATTCGCGACCGCGACCTGGCCGGGATCGACCTCAGTAGCTTACGCCGGGCCGGGTGCGGCGGGGAGCCCGTGCGGCACGCCACGTTCGAACGATTTCGGCAGCGCTTCTCCGCGTACGGACTGCGCGAGAGCGTATTCATGGTCGGCTACGGGATGGCGGAAAACGTGATGACGGTCACGCAAACGCGCAGCGACCGTATGCGGGTCGAGTGGATTGCCCGCGACGAGTTGCAGGCCACGGGGCGCGCAGTCCCGGCCACGCCGGAGTCCGCTGGAGCAATCGCCGTGGTCAGCAACGGCCCACCACTCAACGGAACCGAGGTTCGCATCGTCGACGAACAGGGGACCACGCTGCCGGAACGCCGGCTCGGCGAGATCTCGGTGCGCAGCGCCCACATGATGAGCGGCTACTACCGGCTCCCGGAACTGAGCGCCGTCGCGTTGCGGGACGGCTGGATACGTTCGGGTGACCTCGGGTTCCTTGTGGATGGCGAGTTGTTCATCTGCGGACGCAAGAAGGACCTGATCATCGTCGCCGGCCACAACCTGCATGCCGAAGAGGTCGAGATGCTCGCCGAATCCGTGACGGGAATTCAACCGGGCCGCGCGGTCGCGTTCGGCGTCAAGGACGAGCGGCTCGGCACCGAGAGGCCGGTCGTCGTGTGTGAGCTGCAACTCGACATCACCGGCGATGACACACGTCGCGTCGACCGCGAATTGCGGCGGCTCGTCTTGCAACAGTTGGACGTCGCCTTGGGCGACGTGCGGTTCGTCGCCAAGGGCTGGATCATCAAGACCTCGAGCGGGAAGCTCGCCCGCGCCGCCAATCGCGACAAGTACCTCGCCGACGTGGAGCCGACGTGACCGGCAGCGAAATCCGCGCCCAACTCCGAACGTTCATCTGTAACGAGTTGATCCGCGATCCGGCGTTCGTGATCAACGACGACGAGCCGTTGATCACTGGCGGTCTGATCGATTCCTTCTCGCTCGCGTATGTCGGCGTCTTCATCGAAGAAGCGTTCGGCGTCTACATCCCCGACACGGACTTGACCGTCGAGAGCATGGATACGCTCGATCAGATGGTGACGCGCGTCTTGCAAGGCTGAGGGATTTGCTTCCCCCGCGAGCCATGACGATTCCAGAGACGATCGCGCGGCACGCCGCGCACGCTCCCGAGCGCTCCGCCGTGGTTTTCATCACCGAGGATGGCGTTCAGCAACTCGTCACCGCCGGAGAGCTACACCGCCAAGCCGAGCACCACGCGCGAGTGCTGCAGACGTTGGGGGTGGAGCCGGGCGACCTCGTAGTCATCGCGCTGCGCTACTCGTGGTCGCTGGTCGCAACGTTCAACGGTGCGACCTATCTCGGGGCGGTCCCGTCAATCTTTGCCTATCTGACGGACAAACAAGATCTCGCCATCTATGCGCAACGGGTGGCTGCATTGGTTGCCGCGTCCAGCGCCCGCGTGGTCATCTGCGTCCCCGAGGTGGCGAGGATCATCGCGACCCTCGTAGCGGTAGGTAAGTGTCGAGTACTGAGTAGCGCCGACATCGCGTCGATCGCGCCGCCGGATTCGCAGGCACTGCCCACCCGTCGCGGTGCCGACGAACTGGTGCTGGTGCAGTACACCAGCGGCACGACCGGTCAGCAAAAGGGCGTCGCCCTCTCACACCGCCAGGTGTTGGATTTTGTCGACGCATTCGTCGCCAGCCTTGGCGTCACGCCAAGCGACGTATTCGTGAGCTGGCTACCGCTCAATCATGACATGGGCTTGTTCACCGGGCTCCTGCTGCCGGTGTTGACAGGTGTCCAGTTGGTCATCATGTCGCCGACGTATTGGATTCGGAATCCGGTCACGCTCTTGCAAGCGGTCCACGACTTTCGGGGCACACTGTGCTGGATGCCGAACTTCGCCTTCAAGCACTGCGTGCGGCGCATCCGCGACTCTGAGCTGGCGGGGATCGATCTGAGTTCTTGGCGGGTACTCACCAACGCCGCTGAGCCCGTCCGGCGCGATGCCGTCGAATCGTTCGGGCAACGGTTCGCTCCGTCCGGATTGCGCCGCGGTACCGTGAGGGCCGCGTATGGGATGGCGGAGATCGTTCTGCTGGCGACAAGCACGCCGGGAGATGGTCCACCGCGCGTCGATTGGGTACAAGGGTCGGAGCTGCGGGGGCAGCAGCGCGCCGTCCCCACGCAACCGGAGGCGGCGGGCGCCCTCGCGCTCGTGAGTTGCGGGCGACCACTCCCCGGCACCGACCTTGCCATTGTCGACGAATCAGATCGGGCACTCCCCGAACGCCAGATCGGCGAGATCGCGCTGCGCAATCACTATGTCGCTCGCGGCTACCACCAACGACCAGGGGCAGACACACAAACGATGCGCGACGGCTGGTTGTACACCGGCGACATCGGCTACTGCGCTGACGGCGAGCTGTACATTTGCGGGCGCAAGTCGGACATGATCATCGTCGCCGGTAGTAACATCTATCCGGGGGAGGTGGAGACCATCACCGACTCGATGCCCGAGGTCCATCCCGGCCGCGCGGTGGCCTTCGGCGTGCGCGATGACGAGCGCGGCACCGAGCGTATTGTCCTCTTGTGCGAGTTGCACCAAAGCCTGACGGATGAGGAGATCCGTCGGCTCGATCGCGCGCTGCGACGACTCACCTTACAGCAACTGGACGTAACCCTCGGCGACGTACGGTTTGTCGCCAAGGACTGGATCATCAAGACCACCAGCGGCAAGCTGGCGCGCCGGGCGAATCGCGACAAATACCTGCAGATCTTCGCCACACCGTCTACGACGACCTGAAGGTTCACAGGCCGCCTGGCCGCGGTTGCACGCTCTCTCTGGTTCTGGCAATCGTTGGTCCGCATCGCATCATCTTGAGAATCGCACGATGGCTCACTTCGCCGACCGACTGATCCACCGCATCCGCCAGCTCGGCCATCCCTTGTGCGTCGGGCTCGATCCACACTTGCCGAGCATCCCGCCGCTGTTTCGCCGCGGCTCGATGAGCGCAAGCGATCCGCAAACCGCGCCGGCGGTCGAGTCGTTCCTGCTCGCGGTGCTCGATCGCGCCGCCGACCGCGCGGCGATCGTCAAACCGCAGAGTGCCTTCTTCGAGCAACTCGGCTGGCGCGGCGTGCAGGTCCTTGATCACCTCGTCGCCGCTGCGCGCGCGCGCGGCCTGCTCGTGCTGCTCGACGCCAAGCGTGGTGACATCGATTCCACCGCGGCCGCCTACGCCGCCTATCTCGATCCACACGGTGCGCTCCCGGTCGATGCGATCACCGTCAATCCGTACATGGGACGCGATACGCTCGCCTCGTTCGTCGACGTGGCCTCGCACAATGATCGTGGCGTGTTCGTGTTGGTGAAAACCAGCAACCCCGGCTCGGGCGACTACCAAGACCGGCTGATCGACGGCCGACCACTGTTCGAACGGATCGCCGAGTCGTTGGCGGAGATCGCCGATCGTCTGCGCGGACCCGCTACCGGCTGGTCGTCGCTCGGCGTGATCGCCGGTGCAACCTATCCAGCGCAAAGCCGGCGCATCCGTGAGCTGCTACCGCGCGCGCTGTTTCTCGTTCCCGGCTATGGCGCGCAAGGCGGCGGGGCGCGCGATGCCGTGAGCGGCTTCGCGCCGGGTCCGGACGGTCGACTCGAAGGCGGCTTCGTCAACTCGTCGCGCGGCATTCTCTTCCCCGCCGATGGTGCGACCGGCGACGCTCGCGCGTGGGAGCAAGCAATCGACGCGGCCATCGACCGAGGAATCGCCGAGCTGACTGCGGCCGTACAACCAAGCTGAGATCATGCCGAGTCTGTTCGTTGCACGCGCCGATCTCGACCCACTCAGCCAGTCGCCAGTCCTATTCGACGCGCTGATCGCCGAAGACGACGCCGGCGCAACGTTTCAGAAGACACTTACGCACGACGATCCCGGTGTCGCCGCGCAGCGCGTGACTGCACGCTGGCCGCATCATTTGCCGGGTGAGTTGATCATCGCGCTCACCGGGCAAGCAGCGGTCATCGCCACGCGTCGCAAGGGGCTCATCGGTGAGCATTGGCGCGGCCATGGCGTGCGCATTCGCGAGGCACGCTTTCGCGCGCCGGTCTTGCTCGGCGAGACCTTCTACACGCGGGTGGAAGTCGGCCGCACGCACAAGCTCGGCGACAACCTGCACGTCAGTTTTCGCCTTCGCATGTGGAAGCGCAGCGACGATGGCCGCGAGATCGAAACGTTTCGCAGCGAGCAAGAAGCAATGTTCTTCCCTGGGTGACGTGATCGTCACAAGGCAAGGAGTACCGACATGACGCAATTCAGCCGCGCAGAAATCGAAGCCGCTTGGAAGCATCGCATGGCGCTGCAAGACGCCAACGACTGGGAGGGGTTTGGAAAGACCTTTACCGCCGACGCCGTCTACATCGAACATCACTACGGCGTATTCGAGGGGCGCGAGAAGATCCTCGCCTGGCTGGTGCCGGTGATGGAGCACTGTAAGGAGTGGACCTTCCCGGTCGAGTGGGTGAACATCGATGGCAACCGCGTCGTCCACAAGTGGCTCAACCGCCTGCCCGGCAAGCGGACGGACGGTTCGTACTACGAGTTCGCCGGCATCACCGTGATGGAGTACGCCGGCAACGGCACCTTCTCGCTGCAAGAGGACATGTACAACCGCTTCGAGACCGACAAGGTGCTCGCGGAGTGGAACGCGGCGCACGGAAGCTGACCCTGATGTGAGATGAGCGGATTCACCGCAGAGCGCGCCGAGAGCGCAGAGCCCGAGACTGGGAGATCACGAAGTGGATATTACCTGCGGTCGCCCGAAGACGAAGAAATCGGGATTGTTGTAGGAGCGCTGCTTGCTGCGCCCCTCGCCGGCCCGAGCAAGCGCGGCCCCTACGGCCTCAGCCCTTGCAGCAATCTTCGACCGAGGAGCCAAACGAAAGTTCCATTGCCAATGAGGCTAACGACAGCGCTCGAATACTCTCGCGGCGACTCTCTCTCTGCGATCTCCGCGTTCTCGGCGGTGAGTCTTTCGTCTCACCAGGGCTAATTCGACGATCGCATGGCGAAAGCCCGCACACTCGAAGACACGCTGACGGCGCTGCACCAACTGCGCGGCGATCCGTCGAGCGCGGCGTCGCTCGCCACGCTTCGTCAAGTCCTCACCGGCAAAGCCTCGCACGCCATCGCCAAGGCCGCGCAGATTGCTGGTGAGTTCGAGATCTCCGCGCTCACGCCAGATCTCGTCAATGCGTTCGATCGTCTCATGAACAACGCGGTGAAGAGCGATCCGGGCTGCCGCGGCAAGGCGGAGATCGCCGACGCCCTGTATCGCATCGGCGCCGACGAGACGGCGGTGTTCCTGCGCGGCATTCGCCACCAACAAATGGAACCAGTGTGGGGCGGCCGAGTCGACACCGCCACCGCGCTGCGCGGCGCCTGCGCGCTCGGGTTGGTCCGCATGAACTACCGTGACGTGCTGAGCGAGTTGGCCGACCTGCTTGCCGATCCTGAAGTTCAGGCGCGCGTGGCCGCGGCGCGCGCGCTCGCCTACAGCGAGAACGAGCAGGCCTTGCCGCTGCTGCGATTGAAGGTGCTGGTGGGCGACGACGAGCCGGAAGTGCTCTCCGAATGTCTCACCGCGCTTTTGAAAATCGCGCCTGGGCCGTCGCTGGCCTTCGTGGCCAAGCAACTCGATGCGCCGCGCGCACCCACTCGCGAGGCCGCCGCATTGGCGCTCGGTGGCTCTCGCCTACGCGACGCCTTCTCGGTCCTGCGCGACTGGTGGAATCGCCTCGCCGACCCCGACCCGCGGCGGGTCGCCCTGCTCGCCATCGCCATGCTCAAGCACGACGAGCCGATCGAGTTTCTGCTTTCGCTGATCGCCACCGCGGACGGCCCGACCGCGCGCCAAGCAATCACGGCGTTGGCGCTCTACCGCCACGACGAGGTGTTGACCGCGCGCGTCGAGCAGACCGTCGCGCAACGCAAGGATGCGAAACTCCGCCCCGCCTTCACCGAGTCGTTCGGCGCGCCAGCGGAGCGATGACCGTGACTGAAGTCTGATGCGCGCCACGCTCAGGCTCGCCCGGCGTCGGCGCGGCGCGCGTAGTGGGCGGCGCCGAGGAGCGCGGCGCGCGGATTCAGCGCGACGCAAACCGGGACGCTCTTCATGACCTCGGCGAAGCGGCCTTTGTCGATGAACGCCTCCATGAATCCGCCGCGCCGCAACACCGCGAGGAGCTTCGGCGCGATGCCGCCGCCGACGAAGACGCCGCCGAGCGCGACGCACTGGAGCGCAAGGTCGCCCGCCTTCGCACCGTAGATCGACGCGAACAGTGCGAGCGTGTGCACGCACACCGCATCGTCGCCGGCGAGTCCCGCCTCGGCGATGCGCGCGCTCGGATCGCCTAGGCTCAATTTCTCTGTGAGCCATGCGGGCTCCGCCTCCGCCCCATGCGCACGCAGAAAGAGATAGATGTTGTGCAAGCCGGGTCCGGAGAGCACGCGTTCGTAGCTCACGTGTCCGCCGAACCGATCGCGCAAGAAACGCAGCAGTGCGATTTCCACATCGCTGCGCGGCGCGAAACCGACGTGCCCACCCTCCGACGCGATCGGGTGATGGCGCGCCCCATCCCAGTACAACATCGCCTCGCCCAACCCCGTCCCGGCCGCAATCACCGCGAGGTTCCCCTTCCCTCTCGCTCTCGTGCCCGCATTCAACACGGCGAGTTCGGTGTCGGCGAGATGCAGCATGCCGTACGCCATCGCCTCCAAATCGTTGAGCAGCGCGACGCGTGGCACGGCTATCAGATCAGCGAGCGCCGCCGAATCGAGACGCCAATCCAAGTTGATCAGATGACTCGCCCCATCAATCACCGGCCCCGCCACCCCGAGACACACGCCGCGTAACGGCAACGTCGCCGGTGCGTCGCGGAGAAATTTGGTGAGGATCTCATCGAGCGAGGCGTGTTGCGCGCTGGCATACGTGGCCTCGCGCACCAGTCGCAATTGCTCGCCGACAACCTCGAACAACGCGAGCACCGTCTTGGTGCCACCAACATCGCCGGCCAGAATCATGGCAGCGCTGTCTTATGCCGGCCGCGCATCACACACCAGCGCGCGACGCGCGCGCGGCCAGCGTCAACAGCGCCGGCAAGAGCACGATCGACAGCGCCAAGCACAGGAAGAGTCCGGCGCCGGCGAGCATCCCGAGTGAGGCGAGCGGCGGATAGCGCGACAGGCCAAGGAAGCCGAAGCCCGCCACCGTCGTCAACGCGGTGACCACCACGGCGCGGCCCGCGGAACGAATGGCGGGCGCGACTCCCGCCTGCTCGCGCGCGCGCGCGACGATGTATACGCCGTAATCGACGCCAATGCCGAAGATCAACGGAGTGACGATCAAGTTCACCGGATCGAGCGGCATGCCGCTCGCCCACATCGCGGCGAACAGCATGACGATCACCAAGACGACCGGCGCCAAGATCGCGAGCGCGGTCGCCAGACTTCCGAACGTGAGCAACAGCAAGACGAGATTGCCGCCAATGCCGAGCGCGAAGAACATCGCCAACTCGCGCCGCAACACCGCGCGCAGCGCATCTTCCAACAATCCACGCGCCGCCAGCGCAAACGCCATCGCCCCCAGATCACGCCGCAGCCGATCGGCAATCGCGCGCAAGTCGGCACCGGGCGCGGGCTGCAAATAGGTGGCGACCATGTAGTCGCCCGCGGCCGCGTGTACATGGTGATCGATGAGCACGCGCAGCGGTGCGAGCGAGGGATCGTCGATGCGTACAATCTCGCCGAGGTCTCGCGCGAAAGAGTCGAAGAACGCCGTGAAGCGTGCGGGTACGAAGCCGTGCGCGGCCAGCGCGCCGCGCAGCGTGTCGAGCGCGGCCGCGCGCGGCAACTGATTGTAGCGATCGAGTCGCGCCTGCTGCACCCGCGCCGACGGCAGCAGCGCGTCAACACTTTGCACTGTTTGCAACACGCCTTCGGCTTGATACGCGCGCAACTGCCGCGCCACCGTCTCACCATCGGCCAACGCCTGATCGAGATCGGCGCGTCGCACCAACACCGCCGCGCCTGTGCTCTGCTCGCCGAAGTACGCAGCAACGGCGTCCTGTACGCGCACGGCTTCCGAGTCGCGCGGCCGAAGATGCGTTAGCGCGACATCAAGCTCGACATGCCGGGCCGCCACCACACACGCAATGCCGAGCAGCAACGCACCAGTCGCACGCGGCAGCGGGCGCATCGCGGCACGTTGCGCCCAGCGCTCCAGCCGCACGGTATCGGCCACGCGCAGCCGCGCACTGCCCGACCACAGAAAGCCGAGCGCGGGATAGAGCGTGAAAAACTGCGCCGTCGTCAGCGCCATGCCGAGCGCGGTAAGAATGCCGAGCTGACTGACGGCAGTGAGCACAGACATCCCGATGACGAGAAACGCGACCGCGGTGGTCGTCGACGCGGCGAGGTTCGCCCGTCCGAGCCCAGCGAGGGTCGCGGTCACCGCATCGCGCGGCGTGGGATTCTCGGGACGCTGCCGCTCTTGCGCCAAGCGCGTGAAAAAATAGATCCCCGAGTCGATCGACAGCCCGTAGAGAATCGCCGCGAAGCTGATCGACACCGCATTCAGCTCATTGAAGAGCAGCAGCGAGAGCGCGAAGGTCAGCAGTGTCGTGACGATCAACGGATACGCCACCAACGGCAGAATGCGCAGACTCCGGTAGCCGACGGCGAAGACCGCCAGAACCCCCACGAGCGCGAGCGCGGTGTAGCGGGCGATGTCCCACTTCAAAGTAGCGGCATCTTCGAGCGCATAGGCGTAGCTGCCCGTGTAGCGCACGCGGACCAGGTCGGCGGCCGCCGGCAGTACGGAACGCGTGGCGGCTTCCGCAGCGTGGACTTGCTCCATCAATCGTGCGGTGAATGCGGCATCGAACGCCGACGCCTTCGGGCGCACCAACAGGAGCAACGCGCGCTCGTCGGGTGATGTGAAGTAGCCGCTGCCAAGCGCCGGCGCGGCCCTGCCGTACGACGCGGCGAGTGCGCGACCCGCCAGTCGGCGCACACCGAGGGGATCATCGAGCACCGCACGCGCCATGCTGAGATCGAACGGCGCGCTCAGGATTGCGCGATCAGCCGTCACTTGCGCCGCGATACCCTCGGGCGTCAGCCGTTGCGCCAACTCGTCGTAGTCCGACTCGGGCAGATAGTTAAACAGATAGCGGCCGAGCATGCCGTCGAGCACTTGATCGACGTCGATGCGCACCTGCACGTTAGCCACGGTGTCGAGCGCCGCCAGGCGGCCGGCAAACTCGTCGGCGAAGCGCTGTTGCCGCACCGGATCGGCGCCGTCGAGCAAGACGATCAGCTCGTTCAGCTCGCCGAAGTCTTTGACGAACGATTTGAAATCATCGAACTCGGGCGCGCCGCGCGGCAACATGCCGAGCACGTCGATATCCAGCCGCAGCCGCACCAGCGACACGGCCGACAGCAGACACGCCACCACCGACGCGATGACGATACGCCGCTGATGGCGCTCGATCGCCGCCACCCAAGCGCAATAGGTCAGTCGGGCCATGGTCTACGGCGCAGCGAGCCGGAACAGATCATCGCGCAGTGCTGGATTTACTTCGTAGCGTTGGACGGCGATGTCGACCGCGAGGTCACGCGCAGGATACCGCATGGTGATGTGGAAGGGCAGCGCAACGCCGTCGATCTCGCGATAGTCGTCATAGCCGATGATCATGCGCGGCTGGCCCGCTTCGTAGCTGGTTTCTTCGCGAATGGTCGCGGCACTCGCATCGAGGCGAATCTCGCGCACAATCTGCCCGGCTTCGCGGCAGACGATGACGGCGCCGTGATCATTCGATACTGAACTGCTTGGGGCGCACGCCCCCGGAAACGCAGCCTGACCGCGCAGGAAGGCTTCGGCGAAGTCGGCTTGCGAAAACGGCAGCGCGCCATCGGGCGGCGGATCGACGATCACCCGATCCTCCAGCGGCAACGACACCTGCGAGTGCGCGCCCGTACGCACGTAGTCGAATACGGTGAAGCCGATCGGCAGCAACATGCGCAAGCGAAAGCGGTCCGGCTTCTTCACCAGCAGCACGCCGGTGGTCGTGTGGCGTTCATCACCACGGCGCGACTCGGCGGTAAAGCGCGCGCGCAACGATGTGATCTGTTCCTCACGCGCGAGCACAGTGGTGAAGCGCGCGGCGGCATTCGGTTGCGCGCGCGGAACCTCTGCCGGTGGCGGCACGCAACTGAAGGCGACGGCTGTCAGCAGGTGCCAATGAAAGTTCACCACGAAGGCACGAAGAGCACGAAGGACGGCGGCCATGAGTGCTCTCAGGCGGGTTGTCGTAACCTCATTGGCGATGGAGTTACGCTGGGAACTCATGAACCCTTCCTGCTGGTCCCTCTTCGTGCCCTTCGTGTTCTTCGTGGTGAAGCTTCGTCTGATCAAGGCTTACGATGCTCCGCGGACTCATCCGCGCACAAGCTGGGCGAAGTGCAGCACGAGTTCCGCCGCGGCGCGCAGGCGCTCGTCGACCCGCAGGCTCGCGCGTACGATCACGCTCGAGCCGAAGCGGCGGACCACCTGCGCCCGGACTCGGATGCGATCGCCCACCACCAGCGGCGGACGACAGCGGAAGCGATCGACCTTCGCCAGCGTCGCCGGCGCGTCGCGCTCGTCGGCGCGCGCCGCCGCCAGACCCGCGGCCTGCGCCATCATTTCCACGAGCAACATCGGCGGCAATACGCCGTCGGCATCGACGAAGGGATCCGTGCGGCTCACCAGTTTCTCGGCGACCGCAGTGTAGCCCGGGTCGATAGACAGCACGCGGTCGAGCAGGATGAACGGATAGCG
Source organism: Deltaproteobacteria bacterium (assembly GCA_016178705.1). Classification (NCBI taxonomy): domain Bacteria; kingdom Pseudomonadati; phylum Myxococcota; class Myxococcia; species Deltaproteobacteria bacterium. The sequence goes on from JACOST010000008.1 coordinate 27,478, forward strand.
GTGGGGCAGCGGCATTTCTTGAGGCTGGGATTCAGGACTCATTGGCGCTGCTCACTGCCGCCGGCCGATGATCCACTGGCGTCGAACGACGCGTCGGGCACATCGCGGTTGCGTTGGACGTTGCGCAAGGTGATGTCGAGCTGATCGCCGAACCCGTCTTCAAGCCGCAACTGTTGCGCCAACAGATCGGGGCCGCCGAAGTGAATCTCGATGGAGCGAAACAAGCGCTGCCATGCAGCCACGCGGGGTTTCAGCTTCACTTCGATGGTGTCCGCATCGGCTTGCCGCGCCGCCACTTCGAAACCTTCTTGCAGCGTCCGCGTCGAGCCGGTGAAGATGGCACCGAGTTGGGTAAACATGCCTGCAATCGGCGCCATCGCGATCGCTTGCTTCTCGCTCGCCGGCAAGTTCATCAGGCTCGGAATGCTCACGTCCTTCCCATTGATCACGATCGTCGTCGGCTGCGGTTGGTCGACTTGCAGCCGGATACGGTCGGGCCGCTTGAACACGAACCGCCCGCTCGAGGTGAGCGGTTCGTCGAGCAGGCTGAGGTGTTTCACTTGAACGAAGTCGGCCTCGATCGTGCGTGTCTCTCGCTGCGCGGCTTCGATGGCACGCAGACAGGCTTCCGTCGAGGAACACTCCGCCAACGCGGGCGCGACGCCGGCAAGACTCGCCGCCAGTGTGACACACACCGCGGCGAGCCGGCTACGCGTGCGAGGCAGACGCGACACCTTGGTTCGCGAGGATGAAATCGGTCAGCGCGTTGATGGAGGCGAACGCGAGTTTGCCGACTTCTTCGTCGGGAATGCTGACGTGGAAATGCTCTTCGACCAACACCACTAGTTCGAGGGCATCGATCGAATCGAGACCAAGCCCATCGACGAAGATCGGCTCGGCGTCCTGGATATCTTCCGGCCGCGTCTCCTCCAACTTCAGTCCTTCGACCAACAACCGTTTCAAGCGCTGCTTCAAATCATCACGATTCAACGGAGTCACTCCTTGCTGGGCGCCTTCTACACATACGCTTCCACAAGGAGCAAGCGCTAGAACGCCTGCCGCGTGCCGAACAGAAACTGGACGTCGCCTGTTTTGCGCGAATCGTCGACGCGCGTGGCGACCTCCAGATACGCCACTGAAGGAAAGAATCCGAGGAACTCATAGACCGCGGCGAAGCCGGCGCCGACGCCCACGGCGAAGGCGCCGACATCGTACACGCGGCCGGCCGAGTTGTTCACGCGACCGCTGTCGGCGAACAGCCGCACTTGCCCGCGCCGCAGCACCAGCAGATCCAAGAGATTGAAGTCGATCTCTGGATAAATGTCCTGGCGCAACTCGGTGCGCACCAGCAAGAGGTTACGCGCGAGTTCATCCTCCACCCCAATGCCACGGATCGAGCGCGAACCGCCCAGACTGTAGAGGCCTTGATTCGGCACCCGACTCGATCCCAGCGGCTCGCTGAACCCGTTCAGCAGTTCCACCGCGGCGATGGTGCGGTGCGTCCACACCGGATGGGTACCGACCATGCGCACGCCCCAGTCGACATAGTTGAAGTCGCTGCCGAGGCCTTGATCGAACCAGTCGGCGTACAATCGCACATGCCGCTCGTCGCTGGGATTGTCGTACGAGAACACGTTGGAGTAGTCGTAGCGCATCCCGAGCGAAGCGAGTTGGCCGGGCGTGCGCACGGCGGGCTGTCGCGCGTCGGTGAAGCCGCCGTTCAACCACTGAAAGCCGTAGAACGCGTACACGTTGTGACGGTACAACGTCGCATCGATCGGTTCACCCCAATGCCAGCGTCCGCCGAAGGTAAGCGCGGTGCTGCGATTGGTGTAGGATGCCGCCAGCGCCAGGTCTTTGCGGTAGTCGTAGCGACCGCGGGCGACAACCAGGCCGGAGATGCCGAACTCGGTCGAGCTGACTTCCACCTCGGCGGTATCAAGGACGACCTGCGGAGTCGGCGGGCAGGCGTTGTCGTCGCGCCGGTCTTCGAGGAGTTTGCGATCGGGATCGATTGTCGCCTGCCACATGCGCTCCAGCGTTTCCGCACTGAGCTGCACGCGCTCGCCGCGTCCATCCCAACGCAGATCGACGTCACGACCGCCGACACTGCGCAAGCGCACCGTGACCGGTTCGGTGATCGATCGCGACGCATCGCGGCGAATCGTGAGCGTGTGGCGCAAGTGATCCGACTCGCGCTGGTTCAGATCAACCGCCTCGAAGCGATAGTTGAGTGCGGGATACGGTTGCAGCCATTGATCGGTCACGTCGTTCACGTCGCCCTCGCGCGCAACGCAGTGGCGAAACGGTGTGGGCGCGGTGGCACAGCGATCGATCGCCGCATCGAATTCAGTCTGACCCATGCTTTCGCGCAGCTTGCCAAAGATGACGTGCCCAGGCGGCCGCGTGGTGTTGAACGTGGCGATCTCGGCATGCATCGGGTCTACGACGCGCGCGCGTTCGAAGAACGTCTCGACGAAGGGAATCTTCGGAACCGTCTCGAAGCGATCGACGATGGCGAAAATATTGAACAGCTCGATCCATTGCTGCACGCTGCGGGTGTCCGGGTGCGCCTGCGCGGCGTAGCGGCGCGCCAGTTCGTGCGCCAGACCCTCGCTCACCCACCAGTAGTCGCCGGGGGGCTCGACGGCTGCGAGATGATCGCGTAGCAGTTCGGTGTACAGCGCTTGCGCCAGTTGGAGTTGGTGAAACGGACGCAGGAGCCAATTCACCTTGAGTGCGCGATCGGAAACCAACGCCATGCCCTCGCCGTTGGCGGTGAGATTCAACCGCAGCGGCACTTCGACCACGGTGATCTCGTCGGGCGGCGTGAGTTGGGCTGGACGCTTTGCGACGATGTCCCGCAGCGTGCTCATCATGATCGCGGTGATCGTCGGCTCGAAGGTGTCGCGGCGGGCGCGGCGTTCCGGCTGATGGAGAAACACGATGCGCGTGCCATCGACACGGGTCTCATCGCGCAACAACTGGGGCGCGGCGACGAGCGAGAGGTAGTGAGCGTCGACACTCGCTTGCACCGACTGCCCGCGAACGAACGATCGGCCGTTGAGAACAACATCGCGTTCGATGTCGTTGCTCAACTGAACCTCGAAATGTGCGAGCGGCGGTGGGCCAGCAAGGTTCCAGGTGCCGTCGGCATTTGCCGCCGCCAAGTACGGGTACCAGCCGCCGTTGAGCGTGAGTTGCTGCTCGAACTCGCCGAAGCTGCCAAAGCGGTGCGGCACCTCGGTGCGAAAATTCAGCGTCAGTCTCGCGACCTCGCCTGGCGGCAGCGGCGGCATGACCACCCGCACCAGCGCGCCGTCCGGCACGCCCGGCTCGCGGAGCGTTTCGGTGGGAAGAACGGCATCGCCAAGTCGAACGTCGCGGATCTCCATCCGTCCCGCATCAAACTCTAGCTCCGGGTACACGAACTGTCGGTTGAAGTCGTTGATGCCGGCATCCGGCTCGGCAAAGCGGTTGGCAAACCGCACGAACACCGCCTCATCGAGAACGCGATTGCTGGCGTTCGTGAACGATACCGCGATCGTGCCTTCGATCCGGTTGGCGGAGATTGCAGCGCGCAGTCGGTAGATTGGAATCGGCGGCGCGAGTTCACCGCCCGCCGCCGATGGCAATGCGAACAGCGCCAGTACAGCGATCACACCGGCCAGACCAACTCCGCGGCCACGCTCCCAAGCTCTATCCAGCGACGCGGGCACGGCGCCCGGTTCAGTGATGTGCAACGCCACGCTCGTGTTCCGTTTCAGAAGATCGCAGAATATTTCATCACCTCACCCCAACCCTCTCCTGGCAGGAGAGGGAGCAAGAAGGTTCCCTCTCCCCCAGGGAGAGGGTTAGGGTGAGGGGGAAAGATGTAGCGAAGCGTCTTGTTGAACCGGCCCTTCACTCATCGACCTTACGATTCAGGACGCTAGCGAGCCAAGTACTCCGGCGCGAACATCGCATCGGGCAGCTCGACGTTGTACTTCACATCGGTGACTTCCAGACGCGACTCGGTGTGCTCGACCAGATCCTTCATGCGCTGATCGCGCAGCGTCCAGTAGCCGTCGACCTTCTCCACCTTCTCTACTGTCCACACCTTGAGCAGCGTTCCCTTCTCGTCGAGGAAGAGGCGCTTGAGGACCAACGAGTCGGTTGGATCAATGGCCAAGACGGTCTTCGCATAGAGCGCGCTCGCCGGCGCCTTAGGCACGCTCTCGATCAACGTGCAGTGACGGCGGCCAACGTCATCGTGCCCGACGACCGTGTACGTGAAGGCCTGGAGTTGCGGCTCGACGAGATCGGCGACGTAGAAGCTCGATCCGAGAAACGAGTGCTTGCGCACCTCGTCGGCGATCTGGATGACTCGACGCACGTTGGCGATGCGGAGAAATTGTTCCGAGCGCGCGTCCGGATGTTCGAGAAACAAGAAGCGCATCCCTTGCAAATCGATCGGCGCCACGACTTCGAGATAGCTGGCGCGAGTGCCGTCGATGACTTTGCTGCTGAGGCGGACTTCGCGTGGCGCGCCGCGATCGACGGAGACCTTCAGCGTCGCCACGAAGGGCACGCGCGGCAAGGCGTCGAGGGCCGCTTTGACGAGATCACGCGCTTGATCCGCGCCGGCGCGACCCGGAGCGAACAGCACCAGTACGCCGAGCACGGCGACTGGGACGACGGGCAAACGAAGACGGCGAAGCATCTCGCTGCGCCGTGTATCGGATTTCGACCGCAAACACTACGGCGCGATGAGTATCCAATCGCTCTGGAGGCTGCGGAAAAGAGAAGGCGGGCGAGACGCCCGCCCTACCGAAGATTTCGGAAGTTCGAAACAGCCCCGGTGGCGCAGGCGTCCCGCCTGCGCTAGCGCCGACCGCCGCGTCCGCGTTGTTGTGGCCGGTACGACTGCATGCCCTCGCCCTTCTGATGTTCGAGCTTGGTGCTGAAGATGAAACCGGTTTCCGCCCACATCTGATCGCGCGTGCGCTTCAACGCGCTGCGCAGGCGGTTGCGACGCATCAGGTCGGTCTGCGCCGCGATCAGCTCCGCCTCGGCAATCCCGAGCGAGCCGGATCGCTTCTCGCACGACAAGTGCACCATCACCCCCGGGTGATCGGAGTCAGCACGAGGCTCAACCAGCAGCAGGGTCTTCTTGTCGATACCGCGCATCAAAGTGGTTAGCAGATTTTGAATTTCAGACATCGTCATGGGCCGTCCTCCACCGAGGGCGCGTGAGATTCGTCAGACGACCACGCCTCGATAGACGCTGGGAAGGCGACGTGCGCTCGGGTGTCGTAGTCTACAGGGACCACCCGCCAAGTCAAATTTGGTCGCCGCAGGTGCCGCGCCCGAGGCATTGGTGCACGGTTGTCTTCCCTATTTCTAATGATGCGCGGCGCTCAGCCGGGCTTTCCAAAATCCCGGCTAAACCAACGCTCAGGCCGGATGCGAATGACGACTTCGTTCGTGGCGCCATTGGGTCGGGTCGCGTCGAGGTAGCCGTTGGCGACATCCGCGCCTAGATACTTGTGAGTGATCGGCCGCAAGTCACGATCGACGCTAGCGGGCGCGACCGAGACCACGCGGCCTTCGACGCTCACATACTTCGGCGGCAGGTCTTCTGTTTGCACCAAGAACGAGACCGGCGTGCCGGTCGCGATCAGGCGCGCCTTGCGGGTTTCGGGCCGCGTCACGATGACAATCTCGCCGCCGGGCTCATAGACGTACCACAGCGGTGTCGTGAGCGGTGCGCGGCCGGGTCGGCTGACGCTCAAGATGCCCACGTGAATGGCTGCGAGAAACTGTTCGCGCTCCTCGCGCGTCATCGGTGCTGGCACGGCAGTGTCCTTTCTTTGTCGAAGCGCCTCGCAATTTTCGGCGTCTGGCTATCACCGGCAGTTGTCGCGAGCAATTGGCGGCGCAATGCGCGACCCCTCCTTCCGCCGTTGGCGCTTGGAAAGCCTGTCAGCTCGATGCTAAGAGCAGCCGCGGTAACCGACTCGAGAGAGGAGCACTCACGCCATGGCAGAAGCGAGCAGCAACCTGCGCATCCTCGGCAAGTACAGCGCGCGCATGTTGGCGGGAGACTACGACGCCGTGCGCGAGCATTTCGCCGCGGAGTTCGCCAGCCACGTCGCCGAACGCGTCAACCCCGCCGTGATGGGAACCGACATCCGTGCCCACGAGGAGGAGTTCTGGGAGCAGACCCGCCAGGCGTTCCCCGATCGCGAGTTCCACATCAACTTGCTGATCGAATCCGGCGACCTCGTGGTGTCGAACTGGACGCTGACCGGCACGCATAGCGGCGGCAATTACTACGACGTTCCGCCCTCCGGAGAGCGGGTCGCGATCAACGGCACGGCGATCCTTCGCTTCAAAGACAGCAAAGTCGTCGAGCATTGGGGCGGACCGCATTGCATGCGCGGCGTCGGCCTCACTCGCGGCGTCGACCTCAATCGCTGAATAGATCCCGGGCGGTTCTCCTGCAATGACCGAACCTGCACCCGCGCTCGAACCAGCCGACCTCGGATTCGATCCCGACGGGCTACGCGCGAAATATCGCGCCGAGCGCGACAAGCGGCTGCGCGCCGACGGCAACAACCAGTACCTCGAGGTCAAGGGCGCCCTCGCCCACTTTGTGGACGATCCCTACGTCGCGCCGGGATTCACGCGCGCGCCGCTGACGGATGAGGTCGAGGTGGTGGTGATTGGCGGCGGCTTCGGCGGGCTGCTGGCCGCTGCGCGCCTGCGTGAGGCCGGCATCGCGGATGTCCGCATCATCGAGCGGGCCGGCGACTTCGGTGGCACCTGGTACTGGAACCGCTACCCCGGCGCGATGTGCGACGTCGAGTCGTACATCTATCTGCCGTTGCTCGAAGAACTCGACTACGTGCCCAGCGAGAAGTATGCGCGCGCGCCCGAGATCCTGGCCCATAGCCAGGCGATCGGCCGGAAGTATGATCTCTATCGCCGCGCGTGCTTCCAAACCGAAGTGACCGAGATGCGCTGGGACGCCGACAGCGCGCGCTGGATCGTTGCGACGAATCGCGGCGATCGCATGAAGGCGCATTACGTCGTGATGTCGAACGGGCCGCTCAATCGACCCAAGCTGCCCGGCATTCCGGGGATCGAGTCCTTCGCGGGCCACTCGTTCCACACCAGCCGGTGGGACTACGCGTACACCGGCGGCGATTCCACCGGTAACCTGACGGGGCTACGCGGCAAGCGCGTCGGCATCATCGGCACCGGCGCGACGGCGGTGCAGTGCGTGCCGCATCTGGGCGCCGCGGCGGAGCATCTCTACGTCTTCCAACGCACCCCGTCGTCGATCGACGTGCGCGCCAACCACCCCACCGACCCCGAATGGGCGAAGAGCCTGAACTCCGGTTGGCATCAGCAGCGGATGGACAACTTCAACATCCTCGTCAGCGGCGGATTCCAGGAAGAAGATCTGGTCAGCGACGGCTGGACCGACATCATCCGCAAGCTCCTCGTCATGGTGCGAAAGGATGAGGGCGGCGCCGTCTCCCGCGACGGCATCGGGAAGACCATGGAGCTGGCGGACTTCCAGAAGATGGAGCAGGTCCGCGCCCGCGTCGACTCGATTGTCCGCGACCAGCAGACTGCGGAATCGCTCAAGCCCTATTATCGGCAGTTCTGCAAACGACCGTGCTTTCACGACGAGTACCTCGATACATTCAACCGGCCCAACGTCACGCTCGTCGACACCAACGGCAAAGGCGTCGAGCGGGTCACGGCGAAGGGTGTGGTCTTCGACGGCGTGGAGTACGAACTCGATTGCCTGATCTACGCCACCGGCTTCGAAGTCGGGACGGACTACACGCGTCGCGCCGGCTACGAGTTATTCGGGCGAGACGGACTGAGCCTGACTGAAAAATGGGCGAGCGGTGTCGCGACGCTCCACGGCATGCACACGCGCGGCTTCCCGAATTGTTTCATCATGGGGCCGCAGCAGACCGGCTTCACCGTCAACTATCCGCACATGCTGAACGAGCAGAGCAAGCACATCACCTACATCGTCAAGCACACCATCGACAACGGGGTACGCACGGTCGAGGTCTCGGAGGAAGCCGAGAAGGAGTGGGTCGACACCATCATCCAGCTCGCCGTCCTCGCCCAGGAATTTCTGGAGAACTGCACGCCAGGCTACTACAACAACGAAGGCAAGCCAGGCGAGCGCGCCGGTCAGAATGGTTTCTACGGCGGCGGTTCGGTGGAATTCTTCCGCATCCTACACGAGTGGCGCGCCGCGGGCGGGCTCAAGGGGCTTGATCTCGGCGATTGAGGCGCTCGACGACCGCCTGTGATTTCAGCCACGGGGCAGCTGAGCAAGGAAGTCTTCTGGTCTGCGACAAGGTAGAACTGTCGACACTGCGTCGAAATGAGAGTCGTATGTGACGATCGCTTCGCATCCATGGATGGCTGCAGCGACGGCGTGTGGCAAGTCGCTCGAATCGCGCAGCGAAGCAAATCGCGCTGCGTGCCGCCGCCGCTCGACACGGGAGAGGAGCGGAAAGAGTTGCAGCGGCAGCGAGAGAATCTGCACGAGTGCCGCACGCCCATAGGCTGCGCCAACAGAGAAGTCTGGGGCGCTGTTGAGTGCGAATACATGCACCTCGTGCAGCGCGTAGAAGGAAGTGGCCGCGGCGAGTGCGCCGGAAGCAACGTGCGCAAAGAACTCCGCGGTCGGTCGGTAGCGTTCGCGTTCGACAGTTTGGGTCAGTGTGTAGACGAGCAGGACCGACGTGTCGATGTAGAGCACCCTAGCGCGTTCCCGTACGTTTGAGTGGCGGCGTACTCGCCGGCATCTCAAGATCCTCGCCGTTGGCCGTGATCCGCTTGAGGCTCTCCTTGCGCGCGCGGTGCAACAGCTTCGCGACAGACTTGCCGCGTAGGTACTTTCCGAAGTCCTTCAGCTCCATATAGTCATCGTTGCCGACGCCCGGAGAGAAGTCAATTTGCCGGCCTACTACAAACGAAGGCAAGCCGGGAGAGCGTAGCGGTCAGAACGGTTTCTACGGCGGCGGTTCGGTGGAATTCTTCCGCATCCTACACGAGTGGCGCGCCGCGGGTGGGCTGAAGGGTCTTGATCTCGGCTCATAAGGGCGCCGATCTCGATCCGAGGGAAAGAACTCAACGCAAAGTCGCCAAGGCGCAAAGGCGCAAGGCACTCTCTTCACGGCCGTCGGCGTAACGAGGCTCGGCTCGATAGCGGTTCAGATTGACCATGAAGAACTCGCGCCCGTCGTCCGTGCGCGCGAACTCGCTCAGGCGAGCGCGAGCCTCGGGAGCGGGAATCGCGGCCTCCATTCGTGCATCGATCCGTTGCAGCTCGTCGGCGGACAGCGGCGCGCCGCAGCCGCCGTACCAGAAGAGGAACCCGGCATAGAGCAGTCCGAGCGGAAGCCAGACCTTGATCATCGTCGTGAACCTCCTCTGTCGAGTGCGCAACTGAGCAGGAGGCGCCGTGACTCAACCCCTTGCGCCTCTGCGCCTTGGCGACTTTGCGTTGGATGGTTTTCTTCTGGCGCTCCGTCAGCGACCCGTTCTTCCATTTCATCATCATCATCGATCTGACGAACCAAGGAACTCGCCGATCGCACGATTCACGGCATCGGGCTGTTCGAGCGGCGCAAGATGGGTCGCGTCCTTGACGATGTACTTTCGGCTGCCGGGGATAGCCTTCGCGAGCGCGTCCGTGTGTTCGCGCTTGATGTCATCGAACTCACCAGCCATCACGAGCGTCGGTGTTTTGATCTGTGCAAGGTCATCGAGGGTGTAGCTGGGCTGCGATCGCCACATGGCCACGACCTTGCGATAGAAGATCGGCCAGTGCGCGGGATCGGGAGCTACACGCGCGTAGAAGTCGCGCAGGTCCGCGACCTCCGCTGCATCGGGGGACGCATCGGCCGGGGGCAGATGCTCCACCCCGGTCACGTTGTAGTTCGCGCCGATCGCGACGAGACGGCCGACGCGCTCCGGATGACGCATCGCGAGGTCGAGACCGATGATTCCCCCGTCACTCCAGCCGACAATGTCCGCCTTGCCGACCTGCAGGTCATCGAGGAGCTTCAGCATGTCGTCGGCCATCCGCGCATAGCTCAGCGGCTCTTCCCCATCGGTCGAACGCCCATGCCCACGGCTGTCGGGTGCGATGACGAAATGAGACTGCACGAGCGCGCGGATCTGGTAGTGCATGGACTCATGGAACGCGGTGCCACCATGCAGCACCAGCACGGGCGCCCCGGCGCCAAACGTTTCGTAGTAGATGCGAACACCGTTGATCTCCGCATATCGACCACCGTGCGCCGTGCGCGAAACGGCCTTCCAGAGATAGAAAGCCGGAATCCCGAAGGCTAATCGATTGAGCGCACAAAAGCCGCCGCTGGACACCAGCATCACTCCGGCGAGCCCGAGCAGAACACGCTTCGACCTTCTAGTCATGATCTCCGCACATCTCGAGAAGCGCTGTCAACCGGGTTGTTCGCTCGGTTTCCGCTTCGCCGACTGGCTCAATTCGTCGTAGATCACTGCGCGGTGGCCCACAGCAACGATGCGCAGCGCGCGGTGGGCTCGATCCACCTCATAGACGATCCGAAAGCGCCGCACCCGGTACTTCCAGAGGCTGGCAAGTTCTCCGATCAGCGGCGCGCCAATCTGAGGACTCTGTGCAAGCGCGCGGATCGCCTGTTTGACGCTGTGCTTCACGTCCGGCGGAAGACGACGAATGACGTCGCTAACGTGGGGCGGAATGTCCGGCGCGAGCAGACGCATTAGCGGCGGCGCTTCACGCGCGGCCGCACTGACTCACCGAACACCTCGTCGAAGGACAACCCGTGACCGCCCTTGGCGTAGAACGCGCGACTGCGTTGGATCTGGCGCAGCAGGTCGGGATCGGAGAGCACGTCGAGCGTCTCTTTGAATCGCTCGTACTCCGCGTAATTGAGGATCACCGCCGCCGGCGTTCCGTTCCGCGTCACGACAATCTCATCCTCACGTTCGGTAACGCCGTTCAAAAGCGCGGGCAGATGGGTCTTCACAGCAGAGATCGGCAGCGTCTTCGTCATGGCAGTTCCCTATCGACCATAATTCTGGTCTGCTGGACAGTAACGCGACGGCACGGAGGCGTCAACGCCGTCGCGACACGCCGTCGCGACTGGCGACGAACCAAGGCCCCGCGCTCGTGCGCGCCACCGGAGCTTCCTGCCGCTGTCGCCGCGGCGGCGTGGCGCTCTTCGATGGGACCTGGGCGGAAGGGATCGAAGCGCTCCCTCACAACCTCACCGTGTGCGGTCGGCGTCCTCGTCATGGCGGGACTCTTGGCCCGCGATTGTGAGCATCACTGGACGTCGGAACCTGAGAGCAGGCGAAGTGCAGCAGCGACCACCGGGTCCTGGACGGAAGGGAAACCCATCGCGGGGTCGGCATCTATCAACAAATCGGGCTGCACACCGCTATCGAGCGAGGATCCTGTCGGTGAGTAGGTACGAGCAGTTGTTAAACGCAGGGCAGCCTCTCCGATGGGGATGATTGTCTGGACCGTGCCACGACCGAGGGTGCGCGTCCCAACGAGTACCGACCTTTTGTGCGCCTGTAGGGCGGCGGCCACGATCTCGCTGCCGGCAGCGGTTCCCCCGTTGACGAGGATCGCGATCGGGATGTCGCACCACGTGCCTTCCTTTCGGGCGTAGTACTTCTGGTTCTGGCCCTGAGCGCGGCCCTCTGTGTAGACGATGAGGCCCGCATCGAGAAAGACATCGGCAACCCTCACTGCCTGCGAGACGAGGCCCCCGGGGTCGTTTCGCAGGTCCAGCACCAGGCCATCCAACGAACCCTCTTGTTGTAACGAACGGAGCGCGCCTTCGACATCCGTGCCGGTGCGCTCCGAGAACTGGGAGATGCGGATGTAGCCATAGGTTTCTTTGACACGCGAGAACGTTACGCTGCGCAACCGAATCGCTTCTCGCGTGAGGGGTTGGGCCAACACGTCCGAAGAACCCGCATGCTGGACGGTGACCAATACTTGGGTCCCGACCGGACCCCGCAGACGACGGACGGCTTGGACAAGGCTGAGGCCCTCAGTCGACACGTCACCGATCGCAAGCAGTTGGTCACCCGGTCGCAGCCCCGCGCGGGCGGCAGGCGTTTCCTCTATCGGCGATACGATGGTGACCACTCCGTCCCGTATCGTGATCTCAAGCCCAACTCCGCCGAATCGCCCACGTTTGTCCACCTGCAGGTCCTGGTAGACCTCAGGACTCAGATAGACGCTGTTCTGATCTAGCGACGACAACATTCCGCTGATCCCTGCCTCCACCAGTGACTCGCTATCGCTGCGCTTCGCGGTGGCGGGATCGATATCCATTCCCGCGATTGCGCCATCGACTAGCTTGGCGGGATCGACGCGGTCGACATAGTTGTTCACCGTGGCCACGAATGCCGCAGTGAACAATTTCAACTCATCGCTGCTCGACTCGACTTGCCGCTCAGTCACGCGAGTCCCGAGAGCCGTCTGAAAACGGTCGAGTTGGGGACGGAGTGATTCGTCGACGGAAGGTTCCCGGCGTTCCACCGCGGACCCGCTCCTCGATGCGAGCAGCAGCGAACATCCCGCAGGGGAGAGTGCCAGAGCAACAATCAGAGACAAGCAGATGTCTTTAGGACCCGTCACGTTTGTCCGGCCTCTCCGCAGAGCTGAGAACGTTGCCAGTGTAGGAACTCTCCGAGCCTCACCACCGCTCGTTCGTCCTTCGACTCCCACATGTCGCAGGCCGTCGCAACCCGTCAAGCGCGCCGCCGCTGGCGTGGGAAGGCTGCGGGCTCGGGCAGCGAGAGATCGGGGCGAGAGTCTCAGGTCGGTCCGTACGCGGTCACCAGACAATTGCGCAGATGGCACTCGGGAGAGACGGGGCGAGATTGGACGCGCGTTGGAGCTGCCTATTTCCACCTTCAAGGGTTGACCCCGCATTACGCCGGGCTTCCTAGCGGGACCGTTCCGCTCGGTCTCCCGAACACAGCACTGGATTCCGTGACTTTGCCATTCAGTATCAACGCGAAGGTCTCAGTCGCAGAGAACACATGGCGACTTGCGTTTGATGCAGCCCGGTTGTTGAACTCCGCGACACCCTGCTCGGTCAGGTGAACGACCGGTGGAAGTCCTTCCTCAAACACGCCGTAGAGTCCGATCTTGTGGCTCAGCGGGACACACAGCTCCGTGCTCGGCAAGCCGAAGCCTATTGGCGCACGCATTCCCGGCTCCTTCCATCTCAACGTCACCGGATGATCTGAGCACACGAACTCGGGACCGTCAGAAGGTGCGAGGCACAGAGACCACAACCGTCGAGCGAACAGCTTAAGGAGGTTGTCGAAAGCCTGAAGCTCCACCAACTGATTCCCAGCCCGTGGACAGACGATGTCGTACTGACCACCCTTGATGAACCGTCTCGCCTGCTCGTACGATACTTGTAAAGCCGCTTCCGATAGATACCCCGCTTCACGTGCCTGCGCGACGACATGGTCAAAGACCGTCTTCTTGGACACGAGCAACTCGGCAACAAAACGTGCCTGCTGTGCCCTCGCTTGGTTCCACGATTCTCGCATTTGTGGGTTTCGCACCGCGATGAGGACAATGAGGTTGATGATGTTGTCGTAGTCGTCACCCTGCGGAGAAGAGCCAGCGTCGGCGGCTCTGCGAATGGCTGCTGCCGCGTGCCCCTCAAGTTCCGAAAACGCCTGCTCAAGGGCATCCGGGCGCTCTCCCTCGATCTCAATCCGATTGAAATCCCTTTCGACCGCGAGATTTTTCGGAGATGCCACAAAACGTTTGCCGGTTTGGACCTCCAGAACCCAGCAACGCCCGTCGATGGTTCCAGACTTGGTGAACCCGGCGAGATACGCTTGCGGAAGGTAATGGTGCCTTCGTGCCGTTGGCATGGTCGTCAGATGCTACGCCCGATCACAACGAACGCAACCTTCCTCCAAAACCTTGCTCAGCGTTCACGTTCACGTGAAGAGGGTCGCCGCGAAGGATCGTCCGGTGCTCTTCACTGCAATGGCGTTCAGCGACTTGTTGCTCACGCTGGACCGCGCCGACTTCGGCAGCTTTATGCAAACCGGCTTCTACGGGTTGCCGGTGTTGACGCCAGGAGAGTTCCTCCGACGCGAACGCGCGGCGGGACGCCTGCCGCCAGTGTGAACCCGTCGACGGGTCAGCTCACCAAGCGCGGATCGAGGAGAAACGGTATCGATCGCCCAAATCTGAGGCGCCCGAACGCGGGGTGGGCGGGATTGAGCACGTAGTTCAAATCCTCCGGCACGATGGTGCTCGGTACCGCCAGCGCCAGGGCGCGGCCGGACACGAGCCACTCGTCGCCGATCCGCTGCGTCGCCAGCAGCCCGCGTGACGTGCGCCAGTGTCGCGGCAACCGCCCGGCGGCCAGGCGATCGACTAGTTTGGAATCGACATCGAACGTGAACGCGACCAGACGCGGGAGCGGCCGGCCGACGTCGAGATGCACAAGCACCTCCAGCACGGCGAGCGACTTCGTGGCGCTCGCATACACCGCCCGACGACCAGGCGAGTTCCAGCGCCCACCGAAGCGCTGCGCCGCTTTGCCGTCGAATGCCGTGGCCGCGTGCTTGCGTTTCACAACGCGCCACAACTGCGGCATCAGGTGTACACGCCGTGCTCCAGGCGGCCAATGAGATTCTCGACCTCGCGCGCGCCGACTTCCGTCTGCGCGTGATCGAGAGGCGTTTCACCGTCGAGAACGCGGGCGGGTTTGCTCAGCCAAGCGCGCGCCGCATCCTCGTCGCCGTCGTGCAGTTCGGTGGCCAGACGGAACAGCCGCGCCAAGCGCAGCACCCGGTCGCTGTGGCCGGCGTCGAGGCGCTGGCCGCCTTGACGGCGGCGGGAGAGCGTCGCGATCGAGAGGCCGATCCGCGCGGCGAGGTTCTCCACCGTGAGGCCGAGCAGCTTGCGCAGGGCATCCAGCTCAGCGACCGGCAGGCCTGCTTTAACTCGTGCCGCCGCCTCCCCGGCGCGCAGCGGCAGACCCTTGGCATGGGCCTTCACCAGCATCCGGGCGTGGACTGTATGGGCTTTCATATGATTAGTATGAACCTTCCATTTGCAAGGAGCAAGAAGCATCCGTACGCCATGGCCCTGGTGGCGCGCACAGGGGCAACGACACGCTCGCCGCAGTCCTCACTTCGCCGGTGGCGGTACCGATCGGCGCCGGAGCAGATCATCGATGATACGCGCCATCTGGTGGCATGCCTCCTCGGCGCGGCTGAGGGAGCGAGCGGATTCCTCGTTCAGTTGCGGTTCCATCATGCCTACCAGTTCGAGGTAACCGGCGGCGGCGGTCAGCGGATTCTTCAGATCGTGCGCCACGGTCCTCGCGTAGGCGTCGAGCTCGCGAATGAGCCGGGCCCGTTCGGTGACATCGTGCAGCGCAACCAGCCGCCCGATCGTCGCTCGGGTTTCATCCCGAATCCGCAGCGACCTGATCTCGATCACGTGCCCGTCGTGGGCGATCTCGATACTGTCGCCGTCGCCTCGTTCCACCACTTCCCGCACTTGACTCCAGAAGGGGAGCAGCGCAGCCGCCAACGCCCCTTGTGCTCCTTCGTCGCCGAGCAGCAGGCGAGCGGCGGGGTTCGCGTCGATAACGCGCAGCGCCTCGTCCAGCACGATCACCGCGTCACGGTGTTGTTGGAAGAGCAGACTCCGCACCGCAGGCATGACATCGAGCAGGCGGTCGTGAAACGTGACCCAGGCCACAGCGGCGAAGGTCACGAGCAGCGCAAGGGGCGTCAGGTCGATTCCGCGTGTGAGCCGCGATACGACGAACAGGTTCACGATCAGCGGCGCCATCATGCCGAGGCTCAGCAGGACGGTCCGCCGCACGTAGAAGGTTGGCGACCCGATGGTGTGGGCGAAGAGCACGGCAACCCCGCCGAGGATCAGGCCATACGTCAGCGGCAGATGTAGCCAATAGAACGCTGGGCCCGGCACCAGCGCCGGAATTCGGACGAATCCCATATCGGTCCACTCCGACGGTTGCCACATGAGATGATGATACGCATTCGTCGCCATCAACATGATCTCGCCCGCCAGCGCGCCAACGACGGGCGCGCGAACCACCCGCCACCACCGCGTCCGCTGCGCATAGATGCAGGCGAAGCGGAAGAAGCAGACGGTCACACTCAAGATGACGGCCCAGGCCGCGCGACGTGCAAGCTCTTGAACCGGGGGAACGTCGAGGAGAAAGGACAGCGCATCGAGCGAGGTCCATAGCCCACACGACAGCAGGCAGCCGCCGAACCAGATCGCACCCGGTTGACCGCGGTTCTTCCAGAAGTACCACGCCAGCCAAAACGACCCGCCGGTCGCAGCTAGAAGGATCGGCGGGATTGCCTGTGCGAGGTTCAGCATGGAGCTGGTCCCTTTATTCTGCGGCACGGGCAGAAGTGCAAGCGCGACCGCAACGAATGGGCGTCCGAACCAACGGCACTCCGACCCGCCGCCAGCAGCCGCTCGAGAGTTTGTGCAAACCGGCGGCGCCCGATAAGCAGGCTGAATGCTCGAGCAAAAAGTCTACGAGCTGGTGCCGTGGGTGCTTGGGCTCGCCACGATCGGCGCCTTGGTCTTGTCGCTCTACACGTGGGCGCGTCGCCAACAGGCCGGGACGAGCTGGCTGGCGCTCACACTCTTCACCGGGGCTCTCTGGACCGCATTCGACTTGTTCAACTACGTCGTCGATCTCCCGGCCATCGAGGTGATCGTGAAGTGCGCGACATGGCCCTTGATCCTCATGGCCGGCGTTTCGTTCTTCCGCTTCGCCTGCATCCACGCCCGCCGAGAGCACTGGTGGGAGCTGGCGCGTGTCCCGGTGATGGTGGCCATTGTTATCAACCTGCTCCTTATGGTCACCAATCCGTATCATCATCTTTTGTGGCCGGGTGAGCGGTGGCTCACCTTCGGCGACGCGCATGTCCCGTGGCTCGAATCGGGGCCCGCGTTCTTCTGGATTTTCCGCAACACGGCCTGCGCCCTGCCCTTGGCCGGCATGCTCGCGCTGGTGATCAGCGCGGTCGGATCGCCGAGCGTCTACGCGCGGCAAATCGCGGCGCTGGTCACGGGGGCGCTGATCCCCATTTTCGTGAACCTCTTTCTCGTCTCTCCGACGGCTCCCGGAGTTGACCTCACTCCGATCGCAGTGGTCGGGTCCGTGAGCTTGTTCGCACTGTCCACGTTTCGCTTCGGTCTCCTCGACGTCATGCCTGTGGCGCGCAGTCTGCTGCTCGCGCAGCTCGACGACGGAGTCATCGTGCTCGACCCGGCGCTGCGCGTCGTGGATCTCAATCCCGCCGCCGAGCGCCTGCTGGGACTCCAACACGGATGGACACCGGGCCGACCGGCCGAACAGATGCTACCGTTCTGGGGCAGCGTGAAGCAATTGATCGAAACCAGTGACGGCCAGCCAATGGAGACCACGCTCGGTGGCGAGAGCGGAGCGGTCTTGGAGCTCACGTCGTCGATCGTCCACGGGGAAGACGGCGCATCGCGCGGCCGATTGATCGTCGCGCATGATATCACCGCGCGCGCACAGCTCGTCCGCGAGCTCGATGCCTATGCGCAGACGGTCGCGCGCGATCTCAAGAACCCGCTCGCCTCCGTGATCGATGCCATCGACGCGTTTCGCCAGCGCGGCGAGCGCGTCAGCGACACGTCGTCGCTGTACTTGCAGAATGCCGAGCGGGTGTGCGGACAAATGACGGCGACCGTGGACGCCCTTCTTCGCTTCGCGCAACTGCGCACGCTGGATGAAGTCGACGTCGAGGCCATCGACATGGCCAACATAGTCGACTCCGCGCTGCGCCGATTGTCGGCCGCGATCGCCGAGTCGCACGCCGAGATCGAACGTGGCAATCGCTGGCCCGCTGCCGTCAGCCATCCGGTCTGGGTCGAGGAGATCTGGACCAACTACATCTCCAACGCGATCAAATACGGTGGCCAACCGCCGCACGTCGAGCTGGGGGCGTCCGAAGAAGGCGATCGGATGGTGCGTTACTGGGTACGCGACAATGGGCCCGGATTGAGCGAAGAGCAGCGCCGCCAGCTCTTCACCGAGTTCACGCGTCTCGACCCGAAACGATCGGAAGGCCACGGGCTCGGCCTATCGATCGTGCAACGGATCGCGGAGAAGCTCGGCGGTGGCGTGGGTTGCAGCAGCACCATGGGTCAGGGCAGCACATTCTGGTTCACGCTGCCCACCTAGAGCGCCGTGCGTCGTGATCTCACTCACCTGCGCTATTCGCACCTAAGCTTGCCGCCGACGCGCGCGGCCTCTCGTTTCGCTGCGTCAGTGTCGCGGCCAGTGCGCCGGCCGCACCGGTGTGACGGAACTCCGGCCGCCTCACGCTGAGCCGGCTGGGTCCACTGGTCGTTCGCGCCGCTCCGCGCGGCGTCGCTGCAGGAAGCGGCGGACAGCGGGATCGGCTTCCAAGCCGATCGCTCGCTCGTAGGCGGCATCGGCCGCTGCCACGTCGCACGTCTGCGCCAGCAGTCCGGCGCGCGCGGCCCAATAGGGTTGATAGTTGGTGAGTCGCGGATCGTCCGAGACCGTATCGAGCGCCGCGAGACCGGCGGCGGGACCGCGCGTCTCGGCGACCGCGATAGCCCGATTGATCGCCACCACCGGCGAGCCGGTCATCACCAGGAGCGCGTCGTAGATGCGCTCGATAGCGGCCCAGTCTGAGCGGCCGGTGAGCCGGCGGACAACATGGGCCGACTGCACCGCGGCTTCGAGTTGGTAACGACCGGCCCCGGGCAAGGTACTGGCGCGCGCGAGCAGAGCTTCGGCCTCCTCGATCAGCGGTGTGTCCCACATGGTCGGGTCCTGATCCGCGAGCGGCACGTATTCGCCACGCGAGTCGCGCCGTGCGTCGCGCCGCGCTTGCGCATAGAGCATCAGCGAGAGCAGACCCAGCGCCTCGGGCTCGTCCGGCAACAGCGAGGCAACCAGGCGACCCAACCAGATCCCTTCCTCGGCGAGGTTGCGGCGTCGGGTTTCCGTGCCGGCGGGTTCCGACCAGCCTTCGGAAAAGGCGGCATAGATCGCCTCGAGCACAGCGTCTAGCCGCCCACTGAGTTCACTGCGCTCGGGCACGTGAAACGGTATGCCGGCGTGGCGGATCTTATTCTTCGCGCGCACCAATCGCTGGGCCATCGTCGCGGGCGAGACGAGAAACGCCGAGCCGATGGCAGCGGCGTCGAACCCCAGGATGGTCTGCAGAATCAGCGGCGCGCGGATGCCGGCGTCGATCGCCGGGTGGGCACAGGCAAACATCAGCGCGAGTCGCTCGTCGGGCATCCTCGTTTCGCTTCCTGCGGCGGCCTCGATCTCGTCGGCCATCAATCGGAGATGATCGGTCGCGTCTACCCGGCTGCGCCGGCGCCGGGAAGCATCGATCAGCTTGCGCCGCGCTACCGTCATCAGCCACGCCTCGGGAGTATCGGGAACGCCGCTGGCCGGCCAATCGACGAGAGCGGCCGCGAAGGCATCGGACAGCGCATCCTCCGCTCCAGAGACGTCGCCGGTTCGGGCCGCCAGAAAGGCGACGAGCTTGCCGTAGCTTCGCCGCGCTACCGCTTCGGCGGCGTCGCGGGCAGCGCCTTCGTCCGCTCTCGGCATCGCATCACTCCGCTTAACCCGGAGAAGCAGCCGCCTCTTTCTTCCGATAGGATTCAACGAACCGAGTTACCTGGGCCAGACCGGGCGGACTTCGACCTTACCACGACTCGCACTCGGGCAGCGGGCTGCCCACGCAAGGGCGGTGTCGAGATCGGGCACGTCGATGATGTGAAATCCGCCGAGCTGTTCCTTGGCCTCGGCGTAGGGTCCATCAACCACGTGGGTCTTACCGTCGGCCACGCGCACTGTGGTCGCCGTCGACATCGCTCGCAGGCGTTCCCCAATCACATAGATGCCCGCCTTCTTCATCGCTTCGGCGTAGGCGGCACAGGTGGGCATGCGCGTATCCATGTTCGCCACCCGCTCCGCGTCGTCTTCGTAGATCAGCAACATATACTTCATGCAGGTCTCCTTTACTCGCACGCTCCGACGACGGGTTGCTCATCGAACACGTTGTGGCCGCTTGATATCTCCATCCTCGCCGTGGTCCAAGGGCTGGGTACACCAGATACTCGTTCGGGGGAGCCCAGAATCGACAACCGGCGCGGAATTCTTTTCTTGAGTATGTCGATCTGGAGCCGGCCCGTGCGACATCATAGCGGAACCACCCGCAACGGCGCGGGTTGGTGGTGGAGCGATAGCGTGAAGAAGCGGCCGGCGAAGACCGGCGCGAAGCGTAGAAGGGAGTGAAGGATGAGTCGGGTACGGGTACTCGTTGGCACGCGTAAGGGCGCATTCGTCCTCGAGGCGGACGGAAAGCGCGAACGATGGGACGTCAGTGGTCCGCACTTTGCGGGTTGGGAGATCTATCATCTCAAAGGATCACCCGCCGACCCGATGCGGCTGTACGCGTCGCAATGCAGCAGTTGGTTCGGGCAGCTGATCCAGCGCTCCAACGACGGCGGCAAAACCTGGGAGCCGGTGGGCAACCAGTTCGCATACGACGGCGTCACCGGCACGCACCAGTGGTACGACGGCACGGCGCACCCCTGGGAGTTCGCGCGCGTCTGGCATCTCGAACCGTCGCTCGCCGATCCGGATACCGTCTACGCCGGGGTTGAAGACGCCGCGTTGTTTCGCACGATCGACGGCGGCCAGACGTGGCAGGAACTTCCCGGACTGCGGGGCCACGGCTCAGGATCCAAATGGCAACCGGGCGCCGGCGGAATGTGCCTGCACACAGTCTTGCTGGATTCCAGCCATCCCGAACGCATCTTCATCGCCATCTCGGCCGCGGGCGCGTTCCGCAGCGACGACGCCGGCAAGACGTGGCGACCGATCAACCGGGGACTACGGTCCGAACAAATCCCCGATCCGACCGCCGAGGTCGGCCACTGCGTGCACCGCATCGCCATGCACCAATCGCGTCCGAACGTGCTGTTCATGCAGAAGCACTGGGACGTCATGCGCAGCAACGACGCCGGCGAGTCGTGGCAAGAAGTCAGCGGCAACTTGCCGACCGACTTCGGATTCCCGATCGACGTGCACGCGCACGAGCCGGAAACCATCTACGTCGTCCCGATCAAGAGCGACTCGGAGCACTATCCGCCCGAGGGCAAGCTGCGCGTCTACCGCAGCCGCACGGGCGGAAATGAGTGGGAGGCGCTAACGAAAGGACTTCCGCAGCGCGACTGTTACGTCAACGTGTTGCGCGACGCGATGGCCGTCGACTCACTCGATGCGTGCGGCGTGTACTTCGGCACCACTGGCGGGCAGGTGTACGCATCAGCCGATGGCGGAGACAGCTGGGCTCCCATTGTCCGCGATCTCCCGCCCGTGTTGTCCGTCGAGGTCCAGACACTGCGATGATCCCTCGATGTTGCGGTCCCTGGTTTCTGGTCCGTGGTCCACGGTCCATAGTTTTGAGGGCCTGAAGTCATGAACGATCCTCACGAACCAGAAACCAGGAATCAGGGACCGGGGACCAAAGTGATCCGGGTCATGCTCCCGGCACATCTGCGCAAGCTGGCCCGCGTCGATCGCGAGGTGCAGCTCGACGTCGCGGGTGTCGTCACGCAGCGTTCGCTCCTCGACGCACTCGAAGCCCGCTACCCGATGCTGCGCGGAACGATCCGCGACCAGGTCACGCAGCAGCGCCGCCCGTTCGTACGATTCTTCGCCTGCGAGGAGGATCTGTCGCACGAACCACCAGACGCGCCGCTGCCCGACAAGGTCGCAACGGGAGTCGAACCGTTTCTGATCATCGGGGCCATGGCCGGCGGTTAGAGTGCCCCCGGTAGACGGCGCCCAAACTCGCGTGATGAGTCGGGCGCAGTGGCGGGCGACGCTCTGAACGCCTCGGGGGGTGTCGCTTGAGGATACGCAGTGAGCTATCGTCCGGTGCTCACAAAAGGAGGCCCACATGAACCACAACGATGCGATTCGGTCGTTCGCCAAGACGCTGCAGAACCTCGACCAGTGGATGGACAAGGCCGCCGCGTACGCGAAGGCGAAACCGTTCGAGGTCGACGTGCTCGTCCAGGCGCGCCTGGCGCCGGATCAGTTCGCGTTCGTCCAACAGGTGCAGGCCGGCTGCGACCAGGCGAAGTACGCGGCCGCCTACCTGAGCGGCAAGCCGGCGCCGTCCCATCCGGACACGGAGAAGACGTTCGCCGAACTGCGGCAACGGGTCCAGAAGTGCCTCAGCTTCCTCGAAACCGTGCAGGCGAAGGACTTGGTCGGTGCCGAAGAGCGGAAGGTGTCGCCACCGTGGCTCGGCGGCAAGTGGCTGCGCGGCGACGACTACCTCGTGCACGTCGCGCTGCCGAACTTCTTCTTCCATGCGACGATGGCGTACGCGATCCTGCGTCACAACGGCGTCGTCCTCGGCAAGATGGACTACATCGGCTCGCTGCCGACGAAGGAAGGCTGAGAACGGCGTATCGCGTATCGCGTATCGCCTTGATCGGGACGATCTACGATCCGCGACAAGGGATACGCGCGAGGCGTCTCGCCGCGTCTGAGGTGAAGCCTCGTTAGGTTTTCGAAGATCGCGTTGGGGCGGTCGAGTCCGGCGCGTTCAGGAGAGGAGCCACACCGATGGGACTGGTGAACGATCCGCGTCTCGAAGCGCTGCTCGACCGCCTGCACGCGCTGAGCACAGGACAAAACGAAACGGTCGTGTCCTACTTCATGAAGAAGGCCCAAGAGGGCACGCTTGACTGGAGCGGATTTGACGAGGACACGCACCGGTTCATGAGCGACAAGTTCATCGCGCTCGATCGCGACAAGGCGGAACTCTGCTACCAGCTCTGCCGTGCGCTCCGCGCGAAGCGAATCGTCGAAGCAGGAACCTCGTTCGGTGTCTCTAGCCTCTACCTCGCCGCCGCCGTACGCGACAACGTGCACGACGACGGCGGTGCGGGGTTGGTGATCGGTACCGAGCACGAGCCGCAAAAGGCGAAGATCGCGCGTGGCCATTTCGCCGAGGCGGGACTGTCGGACTGGATCGATCTCCGCGAAGGCGACTTACGCCAGACGCTGAAGGATGTCGGCGGCCCCGTCGACTTCATGTTGATCGACATCTGGACGCCGATGGCCCGCCCCGCACTCGAACTCGTCGCGCCCGCGTTGCGCCCGGGTGCGATCATCGTGTGCGACAACACCACGCAATTTCGAGACGCGTATCGCGAGTACTTCGAGTTCGTCAACGACCCGAAGAACAGTCTGCGCACGGTGACCCTCCCGTTCG
The DNA here is from genome assembly GCA_016178705.1 of Deltaproteobacteria bacterium. Lineage (NCBI taxonomy): Bacteria > Pseudomonadati > Myxococcota > Myxococcia > Deltaproteobacteria bacterium. The sequence goes on from JACOST010000008.1 coordinate 50,890, forward strand.
AGGGGGGCTTCGAACTCACCGTACGTCAGTGAGACCAGCGCGCCTCGGCTTGCCGCCGTTGAAAGAGTGCAGCACCCTTCGAGACGGCGCTTCGCGCCTCCTCAGGGCGAACTGGAAAGCGACGGCGCATCCAGTTCGGGGTAGTGGCGGAAGATGCCCATTTGGTTGAAGGGCTGGCGCCGCTTCGATTTGAGGTACGCCGCGATGCGAGGTCTCGCCGCCACGCGATCGCGCAGCGCGATCACGCGCGGAACCTTCGGCTCGAGTCGCGCCATTGCATTCGGAAACGCGTAGCGCAGCCCCTCGACGATCTGGAATGCTGACAGATCGACGTACGTGCGATCGGACCCAACGAGCCAGTGCCCGCCGCTCTTTCGATTGCGCGCCAGCACCTTCTCCAACCACCCGAGGTACTTCGGCATCCGCTCCTTCACGAACGTTCGCGCGCGTCGATTCGCCGCGCCCTTCTGGTCTTCGTAGTAGAGGCTGCCGGCGATCGGATGATGGGTGTCGTGGATCTCATCGACGAAGTCCGCCAACGTAAGCTGGATCTGACTCGCCTCTGCACGGAGCGCCGCGTCGGCTGGTACCCGCCCGAGCCGCGGTGCGAGGTAGGCGAGGATGTTCGCGGTCTGCGCTACGACGACCGGGCCGACTTTCACGAACGGTGGCGCAAACGGCAACGCACCCGGCTCCCCGCCTTCAATGAAGCGTATCATGGATTGCAGTCCGTTCTTCCGCTCGCGCGCAACGTCGATGTAGGCGGCGCCCGCGTCCTCGAGCGACAGACGCACGAACTCACCGCGTCCTTGAATGCCGGGCCAATAGTAGAGCTCGATCGGGATTCCGCGTTTCGTCATCGTCACCTCGCTTCCTGGCGCGATTCTATCAGAACCTGGCCATCGGAGCGGACGGCCGTGGGTGTTGCGTCGACACCATCAAGCCGTCGCGGTCAAGCCCGTGCGCTGCGGGGAGCAGGGTTTCGAGCCGTGCCCGATCGTTCATGCCGAGTGCGTCCCACTCCGCGCGCAGGTCGCGCCAGACGCGCACTTGGAACGTCTTGGCGACGCTGCGGAACGGCCGGCCAAGCAGGGTGCCGTCGTAGAGCGCGCGACCGGCGTTGAACGCCGCTTCATTGAAGCGCGTCTCGCCGGCTGCCCGATGGCGCTGCCAAGCGGTGTGGTTCTGCCGCATCAAGGGCACGAACGTCCGGCAGATCCAATCGAGCAGCGGCGCGAGCGCGCCATCGACGAACAGCTCGCCATCCCGCCGATGTTCGTGGAAGTCGCCCTGCGCGATACGATCGATCCACGCTTGCGTCGCCGGTGCATCGCGCGAGATCCACGCGCGGGCGCTGGGATCGCTGCGGTTCATGCCGAGTTGTCCGTAGAGACTGGCATCCGCAAGTGTGAAGCGCGCGCCGAAGAGATACGGCTGGTGCGACAACACCGGCTCGATCGTCGTCAGCAACTCCGAAAACGCCTGCTCCAACAGGTCGTGCGTCGGCGGGACACCGGCACGTGTGGGTGGGCGCAAGCGTACCGGCAGATCGTCGTAGCGTCCAGCATCGGCCGGCGCCACACTGAAGAGATAAGGGAGACGGCGCACCTGCCGCGCCGGAAAGAAGTGGCCGACCAGCGGAGCGAGCGGACCCAACCGCGGCCGCATCTCGCGCGCTAAGCGCGCACCGGCATCGTTGTCGCGCGCCGACACCACCCAGCGGTTGTGATGGACGAGGTAGAGCCCTACTTCGTCGAGCGCTTCGTCGATGAGACGTATCGCGAAGCGGAGCGCCGGATCCGTTGTCGGGAGCAGCGGAGCGTACTCGATCGAGTTCGCGTGTCGCCGGTCGAGCCAGAGTGCGATCGCGGAGGAGTCGTAGAGGTTCTCTCCGGCGGGGCCGAACAAGAACGGCACCAGCGGGAACTCGTCGAGTTCCGTCGTCCGTGGCCAGGTGAGAGGAAGGCGACCAGCGACGACTCGGCGGCGACGACGATCGAGGCGGAATGCGTCGAAGAAGTTGCCTGACGCGGGCAGCCACCGAAACGTAACACGAGCGAACCGCAGGAGCGCCTCGACCTTGAGCGCAAACGGCGACAGCTCCGAGCCCCACAGAACCCAACGGTCGTCGGCCTGCATCAGAAGATCATCCCCATGGCGCACGGTGGCGTATCCATGAATCACACGGTCGGTCCTGATCGACACGCTTCTCGTCGGACTTCAGAAGACGTTGATGCCGTGCGCGAACGGTGCGCGCCCCTCGGGGTCGTGTCCCGAATCCGGATCGACCACGCGCCAGAGCGGCTCCCAACAGCCGTGTCGCTCGAGCAGCGCGCGGGCTTCGCGGCGCGCTGCCTCAGCGAGCGCGTTGCAGTGAACACGAAGTCGCTCCAAGCACCACACGCGGTACCGCGACGTGGGCAAGTCTTGGTAGGGCACACTTTGTATCGTGACGTCGAAGCGACGCTGCTTCGCCTTCCACGCTTCCGCGTTGGCGCAGAGGTAGGGCAAGTACGCCGAACCGATCTCGTCGAGGATCGGACCCCATTCGTTCGGGATGCCGTTCGACAGCGCTCCGCGCGTACGGCTGGCGCGCGCGTTCCACACCCGCGCCACCCACTCCCACACGGCCGGCGCGCGGGACCGCATGATCGCCGACGGGGTCGGGTCGAGACCGAAGTGACGAAACATGGAAGCGAAGAATCCGAAGTCGGCCAGCGTGGGCCGCTCGCCGAATAGAAACGGGCGCGTGGCGAGAATGGCTTCGAGGTGCGCCAAGGTTTTCAGATACACGTCCTCCACGTGCGAGCGCGTGCAGGCCGTCACGCCGTCCCCACGCACATAGCCGCGCTGCTGCCGCAGACGAATGGCCAATCGTTTCAGCGGGCCAGGCAGCGGAAGATCCGCGAGTATCTCGTCGACAATCTTCCGGCTCAAGAGGAGCGCATCGCCGCGGTAGCTCCAACGGTAGTGCAGCGCCGGTCGCCACAGCCATTCGTCGGCGTAGTCTTCGAGCAGACGACTCACGAAGCCTTGCAGCGGATCCCGCGGAATGACGGCCGGCTCAGGCCACTGTGTCTCCAACCAGTCGATGATCGGCGTCGTGTCCGTGATCCAACGTCCGTCGGGCAACTCGACCGCCGGCATCTGCGCCACACCCGTCTCTTTGGGGATGATGCGTTGCCAATGGCGTCGCGTCGTCGCGATGCGCTCGTAGGGAATTTCCTTGTAGCGCAGGTACCCTTCGAGCTTGCCCGTGAAGTACGATATCTCGGAGCCGTACACGCGCAGTGGACGAGCGGGGTCGCTGTTCATTGGCCCTCGATAGGAAATGAGGAACCACAGAGGCACCGACGACACAGGGGCTTGCCACAGGGAGTCAAGTGGATAGCGGCTTCCGTACGCAACGTCATCGGAAATGATACTCTTCTCGCCTGATCAATAACTCTCAGATCTGGCTCTCTGTGTTCTCTGTGCCTCTGTGGTGAATTCCCTTCTTCGGATCCGCAGTTAACTCTCCACTCGTCGGGTCGCGGCGAGCAGAAACAGACTCGCGACGATCTCCACCACGATGAATGCAGTGGCGAACGCCGCCCCGTGAACCGCCCACGCCATGGTACGACACAACGCCGCGCTACCCAGGAAACCGGCAGGGAAATGGAGCACGCGAGCGTGGCCGCGACGCGTCCCGACCAGGATACTGACGCCAAGCGTCATGAAGAACGCGGCGAAGTCGCCGAACTGCGTGCTGCGCGCGAGGCCATCGAGAGCGGGCATGCCGAGGGTGGCGGCGGCTCGGCCCGGAACGACGAGCCAGCCGACACCTTGCAACGTGAAACCGGCACCCATCACGATCGTGGCGATTCGGAGTGTTGAGCGCATCACGTTTTGTGCCTCCCGCGGACCGCCTCGCTAATGAACTGGCAGTAGTGGTGTCAATATTACCGCTTGTCGATCGACCCCGTCCGATCAATCGATCCGGCCCACGTCGATGGCATTCGACCCGACCGGCAGCGTGACAAGCAGACCGTCGTCCGCGAGCACCCAGTCACGCGGGCGCACGGCGTCGATCCCGCGCACGAACGCGCGCTCGACTAGCGCGACCGGCGGTGGTGGCGTCAGGTGGTACAGCACTAGGAACTTCACGCCCGCCTCGTTGGCAGCCTCCGCCGCTTGCACGGGCGACGTGTGATAACTGGGGATGTCGTGCAGAATCTTTGCGATGCGCGTGCGGCCGGTTTTCTCGGCCTCTTCGCGCATCATGGCGACGATGTGGTTGGCTTGCGCTTCGTGGACCAGGACATCCGCGCCCTTGGCCACGGCGATCAAGCCCGCGTCCTTCACCGTGTCGCCGCTCACAACGACGGAGCGGCCTTGATAGTCGAAGCGATATCCATAGGCCGGACTCACCGGTTGATGATTCACCGCGAAGGCGGTGATGGTGAGACCACCCTCTCGGACCACGACGGTCGGTCCCGCGCCCTCGGCCGGTCCCGCGATCACGACGGCCTCCAAGCGCCCGACGTCGGGCGGGAGGAGCGCGGCGCCGTGATGCGCGGTGCGGTAGCCCGAATCGAGGGCGTACGCCTCGGTGAAGCCCGCTACGACGCGCTCGACTCCCGGAGGGCCGAACACGCGAAGCGGACCGGGACGGCCCGCGGCCCAGGTCTGCAGGTTGAATTCGCCCAATTCGCCGATGTGGTCGGAGTGAAAGTGCGTGAGGAGAATGCCGCCGATGTTGCGCCCATCGACCTGCCACTGCGCGAGCCGATTCCACGAGCCGAGTCCGGTGTCGACCACCCAAAACCGGCCAGCGGCGAACACGGCCACGCACGCTTTGGCTCGCGTCGGATGCGGCATCGGCGACGACGTGCCGCAGAGCAGCACGCGCAGCGCGTCGTCACCGAGCAGTGTCGTCGGCGGCGCACTCATCCGTCGGGCAATCACCCGCCGCATGACGAAGTCCTGCACCGCCGGTACCCGCACACCGATGGCGCCAACCGCTCCTGCGGCTAAACCGATCCCGATCACCCAGAAGATCACTCGACGCATCGTCTTCTCCTCGTTCCCTCACCAGCGGGCCTGATCCATCCATCGATGCCCCACCCTTGACATACTGTCATACGATGTGTCAATAGATTGCTGCAACTGAGCTGCAGGGTCGCCTCAGACAGAGAGCACACAGCACGATGGCCACAGTCGCAACATTGACGAAGATTCCACACCATCTGGCGACCGACGGACGCGTGCGGCGTTCCCAGCGCAGTGGGCACTCGATCGTCGAAGCGCTGCTGCAACTCGTTGGCGAGGGCAGCGTCGCCCCGACGGCGCAACAAGTGGCAGTGCGCGCTGGCGTGGGCATTCGTACCGTGTTCCGCCGTTTCTCCGACATGGAGAGCCTGTTCGCGGAGATGGACGCGCGACTGCAGGCGGAAGCTCTGCCCCTGCTGCTCGGCGGTCGACCGGAGGGCCGGATCGAGGAGCGGGCGCGTGCGCTGGTCCGACAACGGGCGGCCTTGTTCGAGCGCATCGCGCCCTTCAAGCGCTCCGGCAACCTGAAGCGACAGCAATCTCCATTTTTGCAAGAACGTCACGCGCTGTTGGTACGGCAGCTCCGCGCCGACCTCCGGCGTTGGCTGCCGGAGCTGCGCCGGTCGCCGGCCGATCTCATCAACGCGCTCGATCTCGCTTTGTCATTCGAAGCGTGGGATCGGCTGCGCGTCGAGCAACGCCTGAGCCGGGAGCGGGCCCAGGCCGCGGTGGAGCAGATGGTGCTCGCCCTCGTGGCCAAGCTGCGGTGAGTAGGAGGTGATCCTCATGGTCGATCAACCGCTTCGTATCGTCGGTGCTCCCGGTTCGCCGTACAGCCGGAAGCTGCGCGCGGTGCTCCGCTACCGCCGCATTCCTCATGCCTGGGTCAATCAAGGTTCCCCGGAATGCCGTGGGTTGCCGCAGCCGCACGTGCAACTGCTGCCGCAGCTCATCTTGCCTGGCCCCGACGGTACGCTCGAAGCGCGCACGGACTCGACGCCGCTCATCCGCGATCTGGAGAAACGTTATCCCAGTCGCTCGGTGATCCCACCCGATCGCGCGCTCGCCTTCATCGATGCGTTGCTGGAGGACTACGCCGACGAGTGGCTCACGAAGGCGATGTTTCACTACCGCTGGGCCTTCGCCGCCGACATTGCAAACGCCGCCGCGATTCTGCCGCGCTGGTTCCGCACCAATCAACCGGAGAGCGACGCTGTCGCCAACGGCAAGATGTTCGCCGAGCGCCAGATCGAGCGTTTGCGGGTCGTCGGCTCGAATGAGGTCACCGCGCCCGTCATCGAGGAGAGTTACGTTCGTCTGCTGCGATTGCTCGACGCGCATCTGACTCACTCGCGATTTCTCTTTGGAGGTCGCCCCGCATCGTCCGACTTCGGCCTCTTCGGCCAGCTCACGCAGCTAGTCGGTTTCGATCCGACGCCCGCAGCTATTGCGCACCAGGACGCGCCGCGCGTCGTGGCGTGGGTTGACGTCACAGAGGACCTTTCCGGTCTCGAGCCCGACGAACACGACTGGACGCCGCGCGATGCTGTGCCGGACACGCTGCGCGCGTTGTTGGCGGAGGTCGGCCGCGTCTACGTTCCGTTCCTGCTCGCCAACGCCACGGCTCTCGAACGTGGGGCGGAGAAAGTCGAGTGTGTCATCGATGATCGGCCGTGGACTCAGCGGCCATTCCCCTATCAGGGCAAGTGCCTGCGTTGGCTGCGCGACGGCTACGCGGCACTTGCCGTGCAAGATCGCCCGGTAGTCGATGCGCTGGTCGCCGGTACCGGCTGCGAGCGTCTCTTCACTTGAACGCAAAGGGCACGGCGATGACGAAGAATCGATTCGTCCTGTTGCTAGCGCTAGTGGTGATCGCCGCGGGCGGTTGGAAAACCTACGGCTATCTGAAGTTGCATGGGCTCGGGCTGCTGTCGCGCATCATGGATCCGATCCAACCGCCGCGCGAGGTGACGTGGGAGGCGGGTCCGAGCGCGTCTGCGGCGCCGAGCGCTGAGCGGCCGCCGAACATCGTCGTCATCGTCGCCGATGACCTCGGCTACAACGATTTGACGTTCGCCGGCGGCGGTGTCGCCAACGGCGCGGTGGACACGCCGAACATCAACTCGATCGCGCGGGACGGCGTTCAGTTCACCGCAGGTTATGCGGGCAACGCGACCTGTGCGCCGTCGCGCGCGGCGATCTTGACCGGACGTTACCCGACTCGCTTCGGCTTCGAGTTTACCCCAGCACCGAAAATCTTCATGCGCCTCGTCGCCGGCATGACGCACGACCAACCCGGTTCGCTCCACGCGCCGATCTACCACGACGAGCGGGAGAAGGACGTGCCGTCGATGGATGATGAAGGCGTGCCGCCGGCGGAGATCACACTGGCCGAACTGCTGCAAGCGCAAGGCTACCGCACTCTCGGCTTCGGCAAGTGGCATCTCGGCGAAGCCAAGGCGATGCGGCCCGAGGCGCAGGGCTTCGATGAGTACCTCGGCTTCTACGCCGGCGGGTCGATGTATCTCGACGCCGACGATCCGCGAGCCGTGAACTCGGTGCAGGACTTCGATCCGATCGACACCTTCTTGTGGGCGAACCTGCCGTTCGCCGTGCGTAAAAATGGCGGCGATCGCTTTCGTCCTCCGGAATACATGACCGACTATCTCGCCAACGAAGCGGCTAAGGCGATCGCGGCGAACCGCAATCGTCCCTTCTTCATGTACTTTGCACCCAACGCGCCGCATACACCGCTGCAGGCGTTGCGGTCGGATTACGATGCGCTGGCGCAAATCAAAGACCACCGGTTGCGCGTGTACGCCGCAATGATCCGCGCCCTCGACCGCGCTGTCGGCCGCGTCTTGGAGGCGTTGAAGGCGAATGGGCTCGAACAGAACACCCTGGTGTTCTTCAGCAGCGACAACGGCGGAGCGAACTACATCGGCCTCCCCGACATCAACAAACCCTATCGCGGTTGGAAGATGACGTTCTTCGAAGGCGGGATGCACTCGCCGTTCTTCCTCAAATGGCCAGGAGCCGTGCCTGCCGGCACGAGCTTCACCGCGCCGGTGGCGCAGATTGATATCTTCCCAACGGCCGCAGCCGCCGCGCACGCGCCGCTGCCGGCGGATCGCACGATCGACGGCGTGAATCTGATTCCATTCATGCGCGGCGAAACGGCCGGACCGCCGCACCAATCGCTCTTCTGGCGCTCGGGTGGTTACAAGACGGTGCTCGCCGGCGGCTGGAAGTTGCAGGTGGCGGAGCAACCGAAGAAGGTCTGGCTCTTCCATCTCGATGAAGACCCGACCGAGCGCGTCGATTTGGCGGCAAAGAATCCGGATAAGGTGCGTGAGCTACAGGCCGTGCTTGCGGCCCACGAGGCCGAGATGGTGAAGCCGGCGTGGCCGTCGCTGATCGAGGCGGCGATCGACGTCGATCATCCCCTCGGCGTGCCGGAGCGCCCGGACGACGAGTACGTGTACTGGGAAAACTAGAGACCAACGCGATCAGCGCAAGCAAAGGAGAGCAAGATGAACGTTGTCAATCAAGTGTACCCCACCTTCGACCAACTTATGCCCCTCGCGCAGGATCCGACGCCGGGTCCGATCGCGATGGTCAATCTGCTCAAGTTCCACGACCGGGCGCAGTACCAAGACGGCCGCCCGAACGATGTCTCCGGACGGGAAGCCTACATGCGCTACGGCGCGGAGATGGGCCCGATCGTCGCGGCGGCGGGGGGCAGAATCCTCTTCTTAGGCGACGTACGGGGGCTCGTGATCGGCGAGGTCGAGGGGCTGTGGGATGCGGTCGCGATCGCAGAGTATCCGTCGCGCGTCGAGTTCCATCGCATCGCGACCTCCCCCGAGGTCCAAGCGATCGGGGTCCATCGTGAGGCCGGTCTCGCCGGGCAATTGCTGATCCTCGCCATCGGACAGGTTTTTCCACCGGTGGGTTGAGGCAGACTGGAGTTCCACCGGTCCAGGGAAGTTGTCCGCCATGCGCGTCCTACCGCCGAGCACCAATGCCGCATACTCCGGCTCGATGGTGTCCGCCTACTTCCTGACCTTGTTCAGCGTGCTGACCATCGTTCCGGGATGTATCCACACGTTCGCACCCGACGGGGGCGCGGGGACGATCGCGGGCCTCGACTTGAGCCAGAACGGCCGTGTCATCATCGCCGTCTTCGCCTGGGCCGGTGCCACCCAGATCGCCTTCGGTCTCGCCACCCTCATCGTTTCGCTGCGGTATCGTGATCTCGTGCCGCTGATGCTCGGTCTCGCTATCGTCGAGCGCACGCTTCATGCGCTCAACGCGTGGGTGATCAAGGGCGCAGGGGGACACCATCCGCCGGAACACTACGCCGTACTGGTTGGTCTTCCGTTACTGTTTGGCGCCTTCGTCCTGTCGCTGCGCGACCGCACGTCCACCGAAGACGCGACCGGCTGATGACGGTCGCGTCTTCGGTGCACAATCTTCGATCGAAGCAACGCCAGAGAAGCGTCCCCGACGGGATTTGAACTGGACCCCAGCGAAAAGAACGAGACGTTGGAAAGTCCAGAAAACCCGTGCCAATCAAGCGTTTCCGCGTCATCTCGGGCAAATGTAGACAGTCCCCAAATGACCCAAAATTCCCCCTCTCGGCCCACAAAAACTGCAACCGTTGCAGTTCGAAAACGACGGTCACCCCGTCGATCAGTCTGAGGTGCTTCCGCGAATCTACGGCTGTTGCTTGCGGCTCGAAAAAACAGGGCCAGGACGATATGATCAGCCGCAGAGGCAAACGAATGTCTCTAGCGATTGGTCCGGAGCACCTGCCGTTACCCAAAGACGCCGATGGCGTCATCCGGGTTGGTGGAAGCCGGGCGAATGGAGAAGACAAGTTCTGTCGGGTCCTCTTCGGTGATCGTTGGGGCGGGCAAGGCGAGGCCATGAACTTCGAATCCTCTTTCCGCCGCTTCGTCTCGGAGCTTCCGTATGCAGAGATCTACGACAATGGGTCCGGGGAAGGCAAAACAGCTGACTACCTATTCTTCGAGCGAAGGCTCATCGCCGAGTTGAAGTGCCTCGAGAATGATCCGAGTCATCAAATCCAGAGTTTGGCGGACCAGCTCGTGGCGCAGCGCGGAATAGTGTTGTACGGAAGCACCTCCTTCGTCCGTTTGTTTCAGTCGCAGCCGGACTCTGCAGCCATAAATGACGAGGCAAGACGCATTGCGAGCGTCTGTCTCAGGAAGCACGTGCGCAAAGCCAACGAGCAGATCCGCGACACACGGGACCGCGAACGGTTGGCCGATTCGCTGGGATTGCTAATCGTTGCGAACGTTGAGAATCGACCATTGACAGAGGAAGTCTTCTTGTGGGCGCTTGGTCGCCTACTGCGCGGCCGTAAGCGAGATGGCAGTCGCGTATTCAGCTCGATCGATGCCGCCCTTTACATTCCGACGCAGGAGCAACACTTCGTCCGAGTGTCCGAAAAGGGCCCATCGGTCGCGCGCTGCTGGTGGGTTTACCGAGATAATGGGCCGCGCGCGGGCTACCTAAGACGTATGATCGAGATCATCATCGGAAGATGGGCCGCATTCAACGGGGCGCCATACGTGAGTCATTCGGAAAGTCTTGAGTACTTGCGCTCGGGTAGATTCTCTTGAGTCTATTCCGACTGGTTTCGATACCGGGCGACGGTCGTAACGCCGCGGTGTTCCGACCTTGGGCATGTTCTCCGTCGCTGTCGCCATCCCGGCTATCACTTCATTTTATCGAAGTGAGCGTTGGAAAGGGTGAGCCACCCGCTTGCCAAGAACCCGTTGCGGTAATCCAACAGACCCACGATCAAGCGCTGGTTCAGCTTGTGTAGAAAACGCGGCGCGCGAAACGCCGCGTCGGACCCCTTGGTCGACGGCTGCGCGCCAGACCATCTGGCCTCGTGAAGCAATTCGTTACGTAGACAAACTGCGAAATTTACCCACGCGTCTTCCTCAGCGCCGAATGGCAGGCCGAACTCCCTGCACATGAGTTTGATCCTGTCACCGTGCTTGGGTCTCTTCCCCTTGGCCTTTCCATGGCGTCGAAACCGGCCGGGGCAAACGGTATCTGCGACCTTATAGCAAGCATCGGTCACAGTGTACTCCCACGAGAAGCGTTCCCAGTGCCACCTGTGGCCCGGAGCCCGGCCGTGCATGTTGAGGAGGGAGATCATGAGCTGTTGGGGTTCGGGTCCCCAGGCTCGCCACGTTGCATAGGCGTGGGAGACGAAGTCCTGAAGTACAAGCGGGACCGGATGGAGACTTTTACCCCCGATCGACACAGGCCCGTCAAACCACCAGTCCCAGAACTGAGTGGGTGCGTCGTAGAGGAAGCCGATTACATTCGTGACGAACCCCACAGATCCTTCCCGCTCCGCACCGGCGACGACATCATCAAGCCGTACGTAGTGCGACGTTGGAACACGGTGCAGCAACGCGGGGCCTTCCGAACCTGGAACCACGCTAACAAGATCGTCGGTTCTAGGATCGTGCTGCTGCCTCCACGAAAGGGGTGGGAACAGAATTCCTGGCTCAAAGCTGCTACTTGGTTGCGCCAGCAGGTTCTCGAAATAGAGGTGGTGCTGTACCCACTTCCAAACGTCATCATAGTTGGGAACAGGCTCAATTGCGCCTCCCTTGAACTGGCAACTCGCGTGAGATGGCAGGAAGCCAAACCGATCCCACCCGTCCCGCTCCGTTGTTGGCGGTGGCTGCCGATCATGCATCTCCTTCTCGACCAAAAACACTGTCAGGCCTCCCAACTCACGACGTCACTCCTGAGAAGATCCCTGCGCCTGCCGGGTCATCTTCCTTCGCTAGGGAGCCAAAGGCCACCATCGTCACGGCTCCAACCAAACCCTTCGAGCCATACTCGGAGGAGCTCAAAGTCGGCGAGCGCGAGTTCAAAACGCCACTCCTTGGCTTGGAGATCTCTTGCCTCTGTCGTAAAGCGGGTGGTCGTGGCTATCATGCCTACGTTCGCCTTGTGCTGCTGCCGAAGGCCAGCCAACGTTCGAATCATGCCGATACCGATCGGGTTGGCTTCAGAATATTTCTTGCAATCAACCACAGTGAGAACTGGCGAGATTCCGTCTCGCCTCAGCGCAAAGATGTCGACGCCGTCGTCTTTTGAGTAGCGCGTCAACGTGACTTCATATCCCATGTTCTCAATCAAATGGGCGACGACTTCCTCGAAGCGTCGAGGGGTGAGCTGATGGAGCCCCTCCGGATGCTGACGCAGTCCCTCAAGTAGCTGTCGATCGATGGTATCAACCAATAGGATAGTCTCTCTGTGAGCAGGAATGCACTCGTAGGCTCCTGCGAAACCTCTGATCTGAAAGCGATGAACGTATGCTCCGGGGAACCCGGCGGCCGAAAATTCGAACTCGATGTCGGTGCCGTTGTAACGGACCACGTGAAGAGTGTCGACGTACTGTGCATACTCGCCGTTACGAACTCGATCGAGAAGTTGCTCAACCATTTCTGCTGGGGGCACATCTGAAAGCCGTTTCACGGCCAACTCGATGGACTGCGCAAGAGCGTACACGCCGCTTACAGTCTCAAGGTCTTTGGTCGCACTGTTGAACACGAAGTCCCCGTTCCGCATCTTGAGATCGGTGCCACTGAACTTCTTGCTGCCACCGACACGAACGGGCCAATTGGCTGAAAGGTCAACCATTCGAGCTGTCATCTCGACCGCTTCGCGACAAGGCCCGGCAGCGGCTGTCCATACCGCTCTTGATTTGCACGGTCAGACCTCCTGCCACCCAATGAGACTGTTGCTTGCGTTTGCTGGGACGCAAAACTGTCGAACATGTAGGGACCGAAAAACACGCGGGGCCAATGGACATCGCGCAAACCGGTTGTGAAATAGATCGAGATACAAGCTGGCGGGATCGTCTGCTCTGAGCACCGCGATGCCACTAATGGTGGTGTTCGCGTCTGGTCGCATTCCGCGCTGCTTCCCGGAGTAAGTTGGACCGAAGGTCGGCGATTGGCATGGATTCACGGGTACGGAAACGTCAACCGTATCAATCCCCATCATGGCCGTCATCACTCCGTACGGATCAGTATGCAAGTGACAGTCTGTATTGTTGAAGATCACCACAAGTGTCGGTGACTTCCCGCTCGCAAGTCTTTTGAGTTGTGGGTTCGCTTCGCGTACCTGGCGACGAATTCGTTCCCCGGGGGTAGAGCCAAAGGCTACCACTTCACCGCGCGCGCGGCGTGCGGCAAGAAGTTTCTCCTCGGCGTTGGGATCGAGTTGTTTTACCTCCACGAAGACACGAACGGCGTGTGGAAATATCTCGTAATCCGGGCGCCTCTCCGAAGACTCAGGGATACGTCGCCATCGAACCCCGGCCTGACAGCAGAAGCTTTCGAAGAGTCTCTCAGATATGGTTGAAGCCACGGGGTCTGAATCCAAACTGACACGCTTGAGCCAAGCACGACTTTGCAAGCGTCATCTCAGACTGCCGTCGGGAGCGCTAGTGTCATTCCGGCGCCGACGCATCTCTACTACAGGCAGGGTTGGCCCGGACTAAAGACAACACAAGTATCGCGTGAAAGATACGATCAGCAACTTCCCGCCCAAATGAGGCCGGCAGCAGGAGTCCATGGCACACCGAGTTGCGTAGGTTCCAGCCGCGCGCATCCGTCAGCAGAACACGGAAGTACCAGGTGACGCGTTGGCCCAACACTTCCGCCACTGCCCCGTCTCTCAGCATTTCCTCAAGCGTGCGGACGAGAAGACCGCCGGTTCTCGATCTCCGATATATCTCCCCACCGTTGAGAACCAAAAGACGTCGCACGGCAGCTTCGATCTCAGGAATCAAGGTACAAGCTGTGGCATGGAATTCTCGACGGAGGTAGGCGGTAAGTCCACTTTCAAGCAACCCGTCCCTGGATCTCTCAAAGAGAAGCGTTCCAACGAGGTACTCAACGATGGTTTGCGCTGACGGTAAATGCTTCGAGAAAAGGGTATCGATCGACAGGCCAAGCAGGGGCGCCTGAACCTGCAGGTTTAGGGACCCATACAAAATCACTCGTCCGTCGAGATCTTCTTCTACGGAGCCCACGCTCGCCGTTGGTCGGCCGTCGGCATCATGAAGCACTTGGCGTATCCTCGACATGAGCGGCGCTTCCTTTGCCGCTCGTTCTACCGTCTCAGCGGCTGAAACGGGGTCGGGTAGGAATCCTGCCACCACTAGCTTGAAGCCATCTGCCAGGGTTGCGTCGCGAAGCGTCTGAAGATGCCTCTCGACTTCGTCTTTGGGAATATTCACGGTGGTCGAGACAGCAGCCATATGATCGGCCGCGCGGGTGTTGAGGTCCTTTAGTGAGTGAGCCACCAAGTTGGCCTCATCCTTCAGGCCGAACTCAACGAGTGTCTCGTGAACCTTGTCGATCCAAGCGGACGCCACCAAAGGCGAAGCCGACTTTGCTAACATCAGAAAAGCCGAGGCGTACAGATTCAGCACTCGGTGGACATCGGAGTCCTGTCGTTGGGCGCGATAGTAGCGAGCGAGTCTTCGAGCAGCTGCCTCGGCCGCGAACGGATCACACGCCGAAGCCTGATCCGACCTAGACACCCGCCCCAGTCGAGCTTCCAGATCGGTGATGATCTTCTTTTCTTGTGACAGCCCCAAGTATCCTTTTGCTTCGCCAATCAAAAGATCGAAGGAGAATCCCCACAGGCCACGCTTGCCGTCGATGGCGACGTTGTCTTCATAGGCGAGAATCGCATCAGCTACGCGCTGCTCACGCGTAGGATCGTTTGTCCTGAGGGAGAGTTCCAGCGCTCTTCGGAGTCTAACAATCACGATGCTCTCGAACTCGTGCAGAGCCCGTGAGGCGACTTCGATGGTTGCGTCGATGACAGCGTGCGCCATCTCTATCTTAGGAGCGGAGTCCTTGATCATGCGCGAGAAGTCCCACACGAGATCGGCGTACCGTGCACGCATGAGGGGGTGTGTTGTCTGCGTGGCACGTTGCTCCCAGTAGTCGATCATCTCAGGCGTCACGAGCTCAATGCTTGGCGACTCGACCCGTCGCCCATGTCCGTCTTGGCCAGTGATTTCCGGGCCGTAGTAGGTGTTCCAGGGTGATCGCTGTCGAGAGCCCCTCTCTGTGAACCTGAAGGCTATCGATTCGGCAGCTAGCGAAAGCTTCGTCACGGCGTCGGTTGCCTCTGAACCTTCACCTGTCTCTCCTAGTAGCCGGCCTATCTGAGCCGCAATCGAATATTCGGAGGTGCGAACCGGTCGCGACTCGATTTTCGCGAGTAGGGTTTGAAGTGGCGGACTTTCAGTAGACATGTGGCGAACCCCATCTCGCCAGCGCCGCGATCTCCGCTAACTCAGCGCTGAGGGCATCCTTGCAACGCAACTCAGGCCTTCACCTTCAAGAAGAGGGCTTCGGCTTCAAGAGGAACACCGCCCGGCTGACAGCCTTGTTCGCCGTCTTGATTACGGCACGATCGAGAATCTTGTAAAACGAATTCAATTCAAGAAATTTCGCCAACGACCTGACATCATATCGCCTGACGTGCAAAAGGGGCTGCCCGGTCGCCTTTGCTACGAAGGTGAAGCCCCTTGTGTCTCCGATGTCGCTCGGCGGCCGCTCTGTCCCTACCGATACGACACCAGCGATATCCTTAGTCGATCGCCTGACCGGAAACCGACTCCAGAAGAACTCCTGCACTGACCTAGGTTGCTTGACCAAATTGCTAAATGCATCCGCACTGACGGAATACCTGTCGCCCATTACAAAGGTGTCGAGGACAAATGTGTCTGTTGGCCTCATGCCACTTCGGAGGGCTCGGAGAAATATGGCTTCTGATCCTTCTATATTCCCGAACGTTCCCCCAAGCATGAGGAAGAGCCTGCTTCCCGACGCCTGATGGTTCAGTACCTTGGTGATCTCACTCATCCCGGTTTCGAAGTCGCCACATATGCCGAACGGCACACTCGTGTGCCTGTCCGCGTGATCCACATTCTTGGCAGCGAGGACCATCAAGTAGAAATTTATGTCGATTGGGATGAATCGCTTGGAGCCCTTCGATGGCAGTTGGGCCAAGACGGTGCTGTCAAGGGTGCCGACGCCTGGGCCAAAGGAAACCACGACGTTCACGTTCTGCTTCAATAAGTGCTTCCGGGTCATCCTGTTAATCGCTCTGGCAACGTCTTCGTGACCCCGTTTCCCGACGTATGTAGGGTCTGTTTCTACGGCCTGCCAGCAGCGTGCGCCCGCTGCACCGACGTAGAATGCTCTAGCGGACCAGTTTGGTGGGGTACCGGCAACAGGGATCGTTGCGTGTGCATAGTCGGTGACGGCGATCTGTAAGCCTCCCGCAGGCCCCACCGGGTCGGGCCTGTTGAACTGATCGCGGACCTTCGTAAGGTAGTCCATGTCTATGTACGTCACCCCAAGGAGGTCACTGGGGAGCTTGACTTCAGGGTCAGTCACAATGGCGACGCGACTGCGCCCGTGACGCGTGACAAACATTCCATACTCGAGGACAACGTTGTCTCTTGGGGCCCTGCGAGAAGCGCGTGGCTTGCGCGCGGGTGGCTTGGCACTCGCAGTGGAGAACCAGACGGTGTCGTCCTTGCCAAACACGAATACCGCGCCGTCGCACTCCGCCGCTAGCTCAATCAGACGGTCTAAAGTGTAGTCACCAGATCGGAATGCGCCGGTATCCCACCAGCACATGACGTTGTGGCCATCCCTCCGAAGCGCCTCGGCGATCCGACGCGCTCGCTTGTTTCGCTCGCTAGTCGAGCTTCCGACGAAGATCAGCATGTGTTTTCCGTCTTTGCGCAAAGTACGACGCCAAAACAAGAATAAGATGGAGAGATGGATATGCGATTGCCTTTCCTGTGAGCTGGATGCCGCTGCTTTCGACGGCCACAATGAGCACGATTGTCGTGAGCGATGTACCGAAGAGTGTTCGGGTTGTGAGCCGAAGGGCATTACCGGCGGCGAGGGGAAGAAGAACAGCGACGTATATCAGAAGGCCGGTCAGTATGAGTGCCAGGATCTTGTTGAAGTAGAGCGCGAGCGCGAGCGACGTGCTGTACACGAGTACGCTCGCGCAGAGAACTCGCGCCCTGTCTCCTCGGGTAGCGAAGGGGGGTACGCGCTTGAGGATGTCGTTCGCGCAGGACACGATCGCGCTGAACGCCCACCCATCGAGGGTTGATGCGATTGCGGCGAAGACGGCGACAATTGCAAGCACGCCAGCCCGCGGATAGTGGGTGGAGAAGAACAATGGCAGGGCTTTCTCCGGATCAGTGAGCACGCTGCCGTCACGTGCCAAGCTGAAGCCGGCGTAAATGCAGCCGGCCACGATCACGAAGTAGGAGAGGCCCCCCAAGAGGAAGCCTACAGCGGCGTGACCATAGGTCCGTGCAGCTTTGGCGCGAATTGTGACGTCCTGTGACATCGGGACGAAGAGGATTGAAAAACCCAGCAACAGGAATAGGTCCGCTGGCATCGTTGCGAACGGAATAGGGGGTTCGTGAGTCGGGGCGGCCGTGAGGGCCACATACACGATCGGCGGAACCAGAAGGCCGGTGACGAAACAGTATTGGAGCGCATCGGTCTGAGTCACGGACGAGAGGCCATTGGTAAGCACGTACGAGAAAACGGCGGCGGACAGGAGTGCCGTTAGAAGCGAGCCGTCGATGTTCGGGAAAAACGGGGAGAGTAATTTCGAGAGTGCCACAAATTGTGCCCCGACAAGCATCACATAAACTACGAGGCTGACACTCCCGGTGAGTAGCGCGAGACGCAAATCGGCCCCGGCAAGCAGGTCAGAGATGGTGATGCCTGCCCCGTCACGGTATCGGCGCAGGAAAATGATGGCTGCCAATGTGCCGAGGAAGACGGCGGAAGGATCGACTAGGCTCCACCAGGAGTACTGGTAGCCAAGGCCGGCCATGTTGAGGGTTGCGGCACCGCCAACAAAAGTCATGCTTATGCCGGCAGCGATGAAGAACCAACCCTGGCCGTGCTTGCTCAGGGCGTAATCCCTGAAGGTCACGAATCTCTTGCTTTTGCGAACGAAGAAGCCGCAACCAAGGAAGAGGAGTAGGGCAGCTAGGAGCACAAGCTGGTCCAAGATCAGGGTCCTTTCGCTGATTGGCGGGTACCAATTTCTCGTCCCCTCCACAAGGGTAGCTCCGATTGCGTGGAAATTCGCTGCTATCTCCCCTCCTAGGATTGGGAGCCCGGTACACTGGCCGTAGGGTGGTTGCGGATCTCACGCGACGGCGAAAAGTAGGCGAAACCGGCGAGGTAGATCATATCTCCGCTCGATCTCGTCGAGCGTGATGTGGCCCCAGGTTCGGTCGTAGACATCGGTGGCGTCCGGTAACTCTCGGGCCGAGAAGGCCCGCTGTCACGGGATGGGCTGGCCGCGCGCCGCGCGCGCTTTCGTGCTTGGTGGTACGTCGTCCAGAAGACGAATTGCTCTCGATCGTTCAGTCACCGTCGGGCTTGCAATGCCAACAATACTCCCAGTCCTTCCAGCCGTGGAAGTTGCAGACCAGCTTGCTACAACTTCCACACGGTCTGACATCAGAGGAGTCGTCGCAACCGGGATACGAGCAGTCTTCTTCCATCTATCCCTCCAATTCGCGTCGCAGTGATCTCATTATCTGCCGGCGAGCGTTTGCTCGCTCCTCGTGGGTTCCCGCTTACTTTCTTCAAGGGCGTGCTCAGACGTGCCGCAGTTCTTGAGGTAGCCAGTGATGCAGGTGTGGGTCAGAACGTGTACGTCCATCGCCGTATCGGTGCGGGCGGCTTCGGCTCGCCGGCGGATCATCGGAATGGCGCCAGCAGCCAAGCTTGGTCGTACGGCGAATTACCTTTTGAACTTACCCGTAGTCGGATCGTACACATGACCAGTTTTCACGGTGCGACCGCTCGAATCTTCACGGTAGACCTTTTGACGGTCGGGTCGGTCCCCGTCGCGATCACTCCATTTGAGACCCGTGTCCTTCCCCTTGCTGTCTCGAATCTTGTGTGTTGCCATCGCACCTCCCTCTAGTCGCTTCAGTCAGTATACACCTGGCGCCCCTATCGAAAAATAGCCCATTCCATGGGGCGGCCGTCTCGTTGCACATGGCGTGGTACGATCTCGTGAGAGTTCACGAGACCTTGCGTTGCACGCCTGCGACGGCGGTCAAGGTCACCGATCACATTTGGAGCATTGGTGAACTGATCGAACACGCGCTGGCAGCTCCGATTGCCCCAAAATACGCCCCCGGCACCACCAACTTCGGTGCGGCCCGGCGCGGAGCCGTTCAAGCTGCGGGTGATCCGGGGCGGCAAGATCAGTGCACCGAGAAGATTGGTCGTCCTTTTGTTCGACATCAAACCCAATAGCGGCTGGTGGCCCATCGTGGTAGATGAAAACCATGCCCGTCCTTGTGGGTATTCTGTTCATTGTTCTGCTTCCGGTTGTTGCCCTGCTTCTCCTATGGGAGTGGGTCAGCACTCCTACTCGCAAGAAGCACGACGCGACGCGTTGTACGCAGTGCAAAACGCCTTTCAACGCCGATGATCCCGGGACGTTGACAGACACCAGGTTAATGGGTGGTGGATTCTTGTATACCGTGCTGTGCAAGAGCTGCGTCGAGCGCGACCGGCTGAGTACCCCTATCCCATCGGCCCCTGGTAGTTCATATCGAAAACACTAAATAGGCCACTCACTGAGCGAAATCGGGTCACTGGCACTCAAATTGGGTCTACCTTCCAAGTCGGCCGGTTGTAACGAATGAGGTCGTGAGTGTATTGTACAGAGTTGCGTCGAGAGGAGGCGCGGAAAAATGGCAGACGGAGAGAGACCAAAGCCGAAGGAGCAAGTTCTCGGGGAACACAACAGGAACTGGCTCAACAAGACCCTGAAGAAGATCGAACGAAGCGATCCTATTCGCAAGGCCCTCGGAAGGAGTGGCGGTAAGAAGCGCGGATAAAGACCTCAGGTCAGATCACGATGCGCTCGATCTCGTCGAGCGTGATCTGGTCCGAGGTCCGATCGTAGAGTTTCGTCGTGCGCGGCGACTCGTGCGCCGCGATCTGCTGCGCGTGCTCTAGCGTTCCTCCGTTCTCGAGGTAAGCGGTGATGCCGGTTGCTCGGAACGTGTGACAGCCGATCTTTGTCCTGATGCCGACGTGCTTCGCGCGCCGGCGGATCATGCGCCAAGCGTCGGGCTGAGTCATCGCGTCTAACGATAGCGGTCGACCGAGCGCGGTGGTGAACGTCCGGAAGAGCGGTCCCTTCTTCTCCTCGCGAATGCCGGCACTAGCGAGGTATGCGTCGAGGTACTCTTCGAGCGTGTGGTGTACGGGCACGACGTGTTCCTTACCGCCCTTCTCGTGCAAGCGCAGCTTCCAGCGCTTGCCCTCGGGAAAGTAGTCGTCGACTTTCAGCGCGAGTGCAGCGCCGATGCGCGCAAACGAATAGACGAGCACGCCGATCAACGCGCGATCGCGAAGCCCACTGAGGGACTCGGTGTCGATCGCATCGAGAAGCTCGCGCGTTTCCTCCGCGGTCAGCACCGGTGTCTTGCCGCGCTTGATGACGTACCTCGGGCCGCGCACCGAGTGCGCCGGGTTCACTGGCATCACTTGCCCGGTCACCAACCAGTCGAAGAGCATTCGCACTGCCGCGAGGTGCTGCTTTACGCTCGGCTTGGCGTGCGTCTGCTGGAGTTGCTCGACGTAGGCGGCGACGACCGTTGGGGTAATGTGCGCAAGATCGCGGACGCGATGTTCGCCGCACCAACGAAAAAAGTCGGACACGGCGCGACCATACGCTCGTCGGGTGTTTACGTTCCGGATGTTCGCGGTGAAGAACTCGATGAAGCGCCACGACGCGCGGTCGCCGGCGGCGGCAATCGGGGCTGGGACCTGGTTGAGGCCGGCCTTGGCGAGCTGGCGATCGGAGGGGATCGGGGTCATGGATACTACGTATGATAAAGGACGTTATCATACGTAACAAGGAGCCGCGAAGCAGCCCTGGGAGATCTGCAACCACAAGAACGCAAATGGGCAACCGCCCTTACAGGCTGCCTGTCTTGGAAGGGCTGCGATTCCTCCCAATCGCGTAGGATGCCAAGCCGGTGAGCGCGAAAAGTACCAAAGCGTACCCAACCCATGAAACTACTGGTACTGCTACGGGTTCGGGACCAATCACTTGAAACTCAGGAGAGGGAGCGCTTGTTACGGTGCCGCGGAACAATGACGTTAGATCACCCTCACTGGGGAGGTTGGTGTCATTCACGTCAAGGTGCGCGACAACTGTGAACATACCCGCGATCGGGTTGGGTTGCCCTGGATTGCGTTCGGCCAGGGGCCCGACCCCTTGGTAGTTCAAAAACATCTCGAATGCTTTTTCTTGATCCGGTTGGAGCACCTCAGTGGCTGGCGCTCTTCCCTGTCCCAGCGTTCCTTTCGCAGGATCGACGAAGAATGCAGTTAGTCCGGACCGATGGATTAGCTTCAGGGTTATGTAGTTGTCCGGAAATGGCTCCATGGCCGGGATCACGAGAGGGGCCACACCAACGTTCTTCATCCGAACGGTCACAAACACCGGATCGTTTGGAGCAAAGGTAGTACCCTGCACTTCGGCGGTGAGTTGGAGTGGCTGGGCAGCCCCCACAACGGGGAACGTTATCCATGTCACCAAAGAGAAGGCGATGACTGGGAGAAGTTCTCTGCGTGCGTTGATCATTCGCATACACCGAGAAGTATACAGCCAATGTTCTTTATGAGAAAGTTGCTAACTAGGCAACTAGTTAATGCACGAGCGGTCACTGAAGCAAAGCTGACCGCGGCTGTTGTCGGGCTGCTGACTGCTCCGATCGGCAGATCAAGATCGAGACCGAGATCGGTAATTCTATGCTGACACCAAACGTTGCTGTTGTTTGAGAGTATGTGGTACGGGCCTTGAGGAGGAGCTGCTACCGCAGTTTCGAGGTATGCCACGATTTGCTCCAACGTCAGTCCTGGCGGCGGGACGACGGCCGTGCAGACCGATTGAAAAACTCCCACGAGCCCTCCCGGGCCGCAACCATTAGGCGGTGAAAAAGGGTCTCCGTCCTTCGCCGGCGTAAGGAGTCGGTCCGCGTACGCCCCATAGGTGTGGTGGGTTCCGTTCGAATTGGTCGTGAGAAAGTAACAGTGCCGGCCAGTCTTGGATGTGACACGTATGGAATCTTCTGGATCACTCGCAAGCGGGCGACAGATCAAATCTATAGACGTGATCGATGTGAAGGTGATGCTTACGTGACCGTCGCCCGATTGGAAACCCTGAGCGTGAGTCGCCCCCGGCGGATAGCTAGATCCGCCCCCACCGCCAGAGCCGAGGAATCCTCCCGTTCCACCACCACCACCGTACCACCCTGCGCCGCCGCCCCCTCCGGCGCGGTTACCGTTCCCGCCTCCGCCGCCTTGCCCGGCGCTTCCAGACGCTCCGTTGCCTCCACCCGACCCACCGTTAGTCTGGGTGCCACCACCACCTGGGGCGCTACCCCCTCCAGATGATCCAGTGATACCACCGCCATCTCCGCCGCTTCCGTCTTGGCAGCATTCACCACCACCACCACCACCACCAACCACGACGCGCTTGTCCGGCGTGTTACCTCCTTGGCGAATATCGGACGCACCGCCGCCGCCTCCTGCGGGGCCATTCGCGTCCACGTTGTCTATTCCTCCCGGCCCACCACCGTTAAACCCACCCGCTCCAGCGGTGTTCGGCGGAACAAGATCACCGCCATACCCACCGACATAGATGTACAGCGTCTCGCCCGGTGTTACGGCGAGCGTGGTCTGCACACGCCCCCCCTTACCTCCGAACTCGGTCGGGATACCTTCGACCCCACCTCCTCCCTGGGCGCCGCCCACGTCAACGTCGATCGATGTGACCCCGCTGGGGACTACCCAGGTTTGCTCGGTGCCGGTGAAGTCGAACGACTCCGTGGCGGCTGAGACATGCTGAGGCGTGATGACTATGCAGATGAACAGTAGACCCACTAGGACGCGAACTCTCATATGCCCCCCAAGAGTTCCAGAGCACGATCTGTCGGCAGCGCAATACTGCGACGTAAGACTACAAGTTTCAGGTTTTCTCGCTCGACCGCTGTCTTGATTTGCAGCGACCTCACGCGCCGTTGTTCCAGATGATCGTGGACCGACACCGCCACCGCATCTTGCTACTCTGGGAGCAACTCGCGAATCGGCACATCGAGAGCCTTGGCAATGTCGGCCAAGACTCGGAGTGTGGGATTGCGCTCACCGCGCTCCAGGCCGGCAATGTAAGTCCAGTGGTGATTGGCCTTCTCGGCCAGCTTCTCTTGGCTCCACCCACGGGTCTTCCTCAACATCCGAATGCGCTCTCCGAGTCGCTGTTGGATTGGCTTCACACAGCGCAGAAGACCCGTGGGAAGCGTATCCGTCTAGAGACCAGACTACCTAGCACTATAGGCATAGATGACCGGGGAGCGGCAAGGATAAAATGAGTGACGTATTCTCCCTCTCCGGGGGAGGCGTGCCGTTGGGCACGATGGCGGAGAGGTGGCGAGCGGAGCGAGACGGAGAGGTGGGGGCGCCCCCGAACCGTTCCCATGTTTTCAGCCGAGCAAAAGAAAAAGCCCCGGTTGCCCGGGGCTCTGTCTTCAGCCTGCCTGCATCAGACCGGCAAATCCCGTGGAGCACAATCGCGGTGGCAGGGCGCCTGAAACTCATCGTCCCAACCAGCCGAGAGGATCACAAGATCATCGTCCCTCTCGATGGGCCCGCCGCACACGTAGCACTCTGCGCGGGGATCACTCATCACGTTTCTCATCCTTCGCCTCAGGCAGCGGCTTCCCCGCGACCTCGGCGGACATCGAGAGGATCTTGTCGAGGTACTTCACAACCGCCCCGACTGCCACCGCGTTCCACTTGCCGCATCCGCACTTCACCCACAGCGGCTTGAACCCGCCCTCGTCTCTTTTTTTCCACATGGTGTTCTCGAATTTGGTTTTCGACCTTTTGCTCGGCTCGGCATCTGCCTCACCGCAAAAGATCGGGAGCGCCGGGAGCCCCGCCGCAGTCAAGGGAGAGGTCGCGCGGCACGCGCTCTCCAGAGCACCGCTCGTTCGAGACCCTTGACGGCGGTGGGGTGGCGCTACGCTGAAGAGACAGGTGAGGCAGAGAATGGATTCCAAGGTTCGGGCGCCGGGGGAAAAATCGCCACCAGAAAACGTTGAGTTTCGGTGGCTACCTTGGCCTTCACCGCTCCCGTTTGATCCGTCCTGGGGCTTCTGAGCGCGTCGGTTTTCTGCAGGATGGCCTCGGGGGGCGCCTGAACAAAAAAAGCCAACCTGGAAATAGGTTGGCGTTGATTGCGGTTGAATTGGATCGTGGTGCTGCTCACCAGTATCCATCGTCGACGAAAGACACGTAGCGGCCCTTGCCGATCACGATGTGGTCGAGGACTCGGACACCGACCAAGTCGCCGACCTCACGCAAGCGCCGGGTGATGTCGATGTCTTCCTTGCTCGGCGTCGGATCGCCGCTCGGGTGGTTGTGAACGAAAACGGCGCCGGCAGCGCTGTGGCGCACCACTTGGGCGAAGACGTCGCGCGGGTGGACGATCGAAGCGGTGAGTGAGCCCTTACTCACGAGGATGTCGCGAAGCTTGCGCTGTTTGTTGTCGAGCAGCACGGCGTAGAAGAACTCGCAGACCTCGGCCGCCAGATGTTCGCGGAAGTGGGCGTAGATATCGTGACTGCCGCGGAGCGGTTCTCCCGGTTTGAACTCGTGCTCGCCGTAGCGCTTCGCAATCTCGAAAACAGCGGAGAGGCGCTGGATGCCTGCCGGCTTGAGACCATACCCAGCAAGCTCGTCGGGCGTTGCGCCGGCGAGATGCCGGAAGCTTTCATAGGTCGTCGTCAGTTTCTCACACACGAGCGACGTAGCCGGTCCGAAGAGCTGAGTGAGAAGCTGCGCGTCGGTGAGCTCCACCGGCAGTGGCGGCGTGTTGCCGGTTGGCCAGCCACCGTGTGCGATGGTCGTCGCCGGCCCGTTCAGCGCACTGAAGTCGGCCACGCACGGCGTGATGTTCTCGAAAGGAAACGAGAACTGATGGCTGGCGTCCTTCGAGGCCATCAGCGGCATTCCTTCAAGGGCTTCGGCTTCCAGTAGAGGTCGCGCTCGATCTGCAGGCCTCCGGGGCCGCGGATCGCTTCTAGTTCCTCAAGCGAGAAGTAACCGAACTCGCGTTCATGGCCAACCACGACGCCGAAGCAGAGACGCTTCTCCCGATCGTACTCGGACGCGTACCACGTCCAGTTCGTCCATGGGGTGAAGAACTTCACCACGGCGATCGCGTTCTCACCTTGCTCCTCCTGGCTGTAGAGGGGCGGGAGTTTACGTGCGATCTCCTCCGGCACGAGCACGTTAGCGGCTTCGGCCTCCCGGCGGGCCAGGGCCTCGTCTTCCAGCAAATCGTCGATAGGCGGGCCGGTGTCGTTTGACATGTGGACCTCCTCTCCGTTGGTTGGTCGGGGTGTTCCCCCGTCAGTGCCGAGCTGACGGGACTGGCGGGGAGATCCGACCGGAGAGGGATCCACCGAAAAGATGTCGGCATCACGTCCAACGATGAGGAAGGCGAGAACGAGCGGAGTCAATGAAGGACTCCGCTCGTCTGCGGGGGAAGGACCGACGATCCTTCAGCTAGAGGGCGCCGACGTGGCGGGCCGTTGCGGCGTTCGTAAGATGAGCTTGCCGCTCACGGGCAACGCATCGAGCAGCACGGTGATGCTGCCGCTTGTGTCGCTCGTGAAGGCCACGCCGATGTCACGCCACCGGTCGCCGTTATCCGTCTGGACGACGGTGCTGACCGTGTAGTCCGGGCGTTTTCCCTTCATGGGACTATCCTCCTTTCCGCGATCTATTTTTGCTGACGGGCACACCCGAACGGGGGCCCGAGAGAGCTGCTCCTCATGGTACGACAGCACGGTGATCTGTCAAATCACCGTAGGCCGCTACCGACATCGGATTCGGATCAAGCCAGGACCACGTGTTTACCCTACAAGGCCCGGTCTTTGGGCGGCGTGAAGCCAGAATGTCTGTACGATGCGGCCAGAGGGGTTAGGGGTTTCCCCGTAGTGCTCATTGGAGGTTGGAAGATTTCTAGGTTCGCTTGCTGGGGCAGAAAGGGGGGCCCCGACCGGCTCACCGCAGAGCGTGCACGGATCCGTTTCCCCCGTCGCGACACGACCCGTCATCGTCAGAAACCTTGCATCACGCTCAGCGGCTAGAGATCCTCCAACAGAGGTGGAAGGTCTCGGGCACCGTGAAGGACACGAACGATGTGAACGCCGCGCGGAGTTGGTCGGTAGAAGATCACGTAGGTGCGGTGCGGAAAACTCCGGAGGCCGGGCGCGAGTTCGGGACGGGCTCGGCCGATCAGAGGAAAAGTAGCGAGACGGTCGAAAGTCGTGGTGAGGGCGTCAACGAAGCGATCAGACGCGAGGGGGTCACCCTCGGCGATAAAGAGCGCGGCGTCGAGAATGTCGAGCTGTGCCTGGGGACTCTTGGAAACAACGCCGCGCCTCATTACGCTTTCGCGGCAGCGATTCTCCGACGCACTTCGCGCTTAGTCTCCTCGGGATCGAAGAGCGTGGTCTTGCCCTTCAATCCCTTTTGGATGTCCTTGCGAAGTTCGTGAAGGCGCAAGGCGGCCACCTGGTCGCGTTCTTCGAGGGCGCGAAGCGCGTCGCGCACAACTTCACTGGCCGTCTGGTAGCGGCCGGTCTTGACCTTTCGGTTGACGAGCTTTTCCAGCTCGGGCGTGAGAGATACGTTCATGGAAGGAAGGCTACCACGGGATAGCAGTTTTTGGCAAATCCTGTTATCCGGAACCAACTGAAGCGACTCGCAAGGACTACCACAAACCGCGGCGCTTGCCGCACCAGTAGCAGACACGGCCGAGGGTGGCGCGGCGACAGTGCTGACACGCGCGCACGTGCGGTCCGTCGTTGAGGCCGAGGACATACTTCATGTGCGCGTGGTGACCTTTCCGGCGCGCTTCGTCGGCTTCGCGGGCTTTTCTCGTGCTCATGCTTCGAGTTCGATGATCGGCAAGCTCGATATGATGAGGTGATGCGCGGTGATCAGGCGATCGAGCGCCTGCGGAGTCGGGAAGAGTTCGTACAAGCGCAGTGCGTCGACGTACTCGTCGACGACGCGACGTTCGGCGCGCGGAAAGTACTCGCGGAGCAGGGCGCGTGTGGTGGCGTAGCGTTGCGCAAGTTGTTTCTCAGTGATTTGCATGGTGTGGTGCCGAGGTGAGCAACCGAGAAATGCACCCTTCGGTTCTCGGCTGCTCCCCATCCTCGGCCAGGGTCTCGGGTGCGATCAGGGTTGCCGCCGAACTTCAGATCATGGCCGCACAAGCCACGAACGATGTCACCGCAAGCGGTGGTGCGCGCTTCGGTTGCGCTACGGGAATTGGATCAGCCGTTGAGAGTCCCTGTGCATAAGAGGGACTCCCAAGAAAATGGCTGCCCCACTTCGACAATGAGCGTAGAGGACGATCGATCCCTGCCGAAGGGCTGGTTTCAGTGTACCCCATCACCACTTGAAACGCTCTGTGGATTTCCCGTGCCTCTTAGCTGGAATGGGCGAGGCAAGCTCTCGCAGCCGCTCGATGTGGGTGTTGCGAAGTTCCTCGAACCGCCGGTGGGCCTCGACAAGCGGCAGCGTTGCCGGCTGTGAAGCTTTGAAGGTGCGCAACCAGTCCTTCATTTTTGGCATCGAATAGAGGGCGGGCGGGAGCAAAGGAATTTCTATCTGGCCAGCGGCCTCATCGTTCACACGAGCAACGCCGAAGCGTTGCGTTTGCCCTTTTTAACCGCAGAAAGAAGAGACGGGCAAAATGGCGTTCTTGCTCGTCGATGGACCAGTACTTCGTATCCCGGTGTTTCTCGTACTCATACTCTACGTGGTAGCCATCGCTTTCGCTTTCCTGTTCGATAGTACTCGATGACTCCGTGTCCGTCAGATCCTCGTCGTCTTCACTGCGCGCAGTGTGAGAACTTCCTACTACGGTGCTGCGCGAGCGCGTCGTCGTAGTGTGACCCACTGTGAGTGGAATTGCAGAAGTTTGTATCTGCTCATCCTTCACGGCCTTCAAGTCCATCTGGTGAGCATAGAACCGCCGGCCGAAATACATGCTCTCCTCGAAGTCGGTAAGCCGCATGACGACTTCCGCATTGACGTTGGCGCGCAACGCCACATAGGTCTCCTCGTTCTCAAGCCGCGCCTGTTCGATCGACTGCATCCCCACGACAAGGTAGAGGCCGTAGCCGGCCGTCTCTGCGAGAATCCGCGCCGTGTCGGCCGTGAGGTACCGGCTTGCTTCGTCAATTGCGAGAAAGAACGGTGCCGTCTTATCCACTTTTTCCCGCCGCTTGGCTCCCATGAAGAACGATTTGATGAGTAGGCGAATAAACAGCGCCGCAGCCTCGTCGTCCTGGTCCTTCGGCTCGGCGTTCACGAGGATAATCCAGCCCTCATCCATGAGTTTTCTGAAATCGAGGCCGGCCGTTGTGAAGGTGAGCCTCAGGCGATCATCCTGAAAGAGGTTTTCTAGGCGTCGGTACGGCGCCGCAAGCTCGTGGTAGCGGTCCAAGAGCCGCGGAAGCTCGGCGATCGCGCCGAGCATCGAGGAGCGCTCAAGACTACGCGTGACCGCCTGCTTGATTGTCGTATCCTGGGGATCGAACAGGTCGCGGGTGAGCAGGAACGGGATACCAAGTTTCAAGAGCGAGAGAAGACCCGACTCCGTCGTCGTTTTCAGGTGGGGTTGTTCGCTGGCCGATCCCTGTTTTCCAAGCGTGCTCAGAAGGGCGCTGGTCAAATTGCCGGCGATGTACGCTTGAGACTGCCCCGGAGCATCGAACGGATCGTACGTAACCACGAACTCAGGATCGTTGATATCCCAGAAGATGACCCGCTTACTGATTCCCTGCTGGCGAAGGAATGAGGCCATGCGCCAGTAACTCGATCCGTGTGGGTCGATGTAACAGAAGCCCGCCTTGCGGCGGCGAGCTAACTGTTGAAGGGCATACTCAATCGCGAACGTTTTTCCACTGCGCGTCGTGCCGTAGTAGGCGAGGTGCGGTCGCTTGCTCGCCTCGCGCGGGTAGATGAACGGTTTCTCCGAATCGTTTGGAGCGTGCCCGAGAAGAAACAGGCTCCCTGCGGAGACCTCATCAAATTTAGTCCAATTCGAAGCCATCTTTCTCGAGCTTTTTCTTCAGGTCCGGATCGGTGCGTAGTTGTTCGCCGTAGTACTTCTTGATCTCTTCGAAACAACGAGCCCGGAGGGTGTCGTCAGCGGCTTGCGCAAATTCGGCGCGTGTGGTTCCCGTCGGCGCTTCACGCCGAAAGCGATCCAGAATGTCATAGTAGGCGTCGAACTTCGTTCCTCGGTCCGATCCCTGGCCCGGCTTCTTGCGCTTTTGACGAAGACTCTTGAGTCTTTGCTTCTTCTCTTCAATAGAAATATCAAGATCGAGATCCTTGTCCTCCTTCTCTTTTGCGAGGCGTTCCACGTCAGCAAATTTTCTGCTCAGAGCCAGAAAATTGTCCACTTTCTGGAGCGCCTGCGCCTCAATCCTCAACCGCACTTCGTTGTAGCGCTCATGTGCCCGGTCGACCTGTCGCTCCTTGAGGTACGTCCAGAATTCCGACCAGGCGGCGACGGAGGCTCCGCTTCCTGGAATCCGCTTCGACGCATCCGACGGTTGATTTGCAAAATCGGTCGCCAACTCTTGTCGGAGCTGCGCCTCTGCTTCCTTGAGGCGTTCGCTGAAGCCTTCGCCCACCCCTCTGATTTGCCGATTCTCTGCCATGGACGGTTGTCCAACACTATCCGAAAGGTCCACGCGCGCCAACGCTTCTCGCTCGACCGCACCTCTCGGCCGAGGGCGACCGCCGAAGAAGGCCACGGAGATCGCGATCCAATCGGCCAAGCGCCAAGCCAGAGGTGTGAGAGGGCCGCGGAAGACGTAGCCAGCGACGCTGGCAGTGACCAGGATGACCAGCAGCACGATTGCCTTCTGGGCGATGGGCATCGGGATCTTGTACGCGGTGGCGGTGGATAGCACCAAAACCCGCACTTTGGGCGGATCAAAACCCAGTACGCCGATGGAGCCGTACATGACGGGTGGGGGAACATCGAAGCGAAAGCGGACCCGTTCAAGCACCCGTTCTGAGGGGAGTTCCCCTGGGCGCGTCCACCGCAACACCTGATGAACTCCAGAATTGTCAGCGAATACCACCTCCGCGTATGGCCTGACGTCTGCCCCCGGCGGCGTAAGGGGATGCACCATTTTGTGTTCGTACTTGATCTCAAAGTTGTCGTCGGCAGCGATCATAATTCCACCCCAACCTGGGGCTGGGTAAATCCAGCTGCTCCAACACTCAGGAGGGCCAGCCTCTATCGTGAAGCGATAGAGTTGGTTGGCCGGCACGCAGTAGCCGTCCGCACAGTGAACGGTCGGCGTTTCCTCGCTTGGTGGAGGCAGTGGCCTCGGCGCATAGCCACAGACCAACGATGCATCGCCTCGAAAAATGTTCACTGATTGCGCTTCGCTGCTCGATGCGCCGCACAGAAGAAGCAGGAGGATCACTTCACAGATCGCCATCTGGTGGTAGAATGAGGTCAGTCGTTGGTGGCCTCTCCCGAGGCCCTCACTTCCGGCAGCGAGCGGCTCATAGATTGGGCCACTCGCACGCCGACAAGGGAGGAGGAATCTCATGAGACCGGCCACGCATACCTTGCAGCACGAGATCGAGAATCTCGATCGGCTCTTTACTGGAGAGTTGAGGCTCGTCAACGAGCGCATCGCGCTGGAGTTTCTACGGCAGAAGCTCCGTCTTGAAAAGCAAAAGGCTCAACTCCTCAGAAGGCTTGCCGGCAGGTTGACGACTCCTGACCGGTAAGGGTGCGACCGGAGCACCACGCAGCAGAGACGCAGGGGCTCCACCCTGGGTAAAGAGAAGAGGCGGAGCACCTGGCGGACACTGCCGCCCAGGTGATCTCACAAGTCCCTCATCTCGCCTCCGGAGCCCCTGCGTCATCCGGTACAGCTCTTTGAAATGGTTTTCGTTTCATTCACGACCCTTCCATCACGGACGGGTCTTTTTCTTTCTGAGGTTGGCTAACGACCGTCGGTCTCGGCGCCTGATCATCTCCTACTCGAAGACTGTTTGAGATCGTTTGTTCCCCAGTGTTCCAGATCGCGATCAGCAAACGGTTCAATCGGCGAAATGTGCGGTCGGTACCGTAGCGCCGAAGGCGAGATGTCGAGACGCTCCCCGAGCGCGCGCTTATATTCGATGGCCACCCTGCTGTAGCGGAAGGTCTGTCTCGGAAGGACGATTCGGGCATATTTCTCGATCTCGACCTCAGCTGCCCTGGGCCTTCTTAGCTTCAGGGCGCGGCTGATCTTCGGTCGAAGCGGGGAGACCGCCATGACCCAATCGAGCTTCTCGTCGTTGAAGTACCTATCAAGGTTGGTAAGGTCGGCCAGCTTTTGCTCCGCTTCTTCCGAATCGAGTTCGACGTGGTGGCCCGCAATCTCGATGCGCGCCTCGGACCGGACAAACGACGAGTTGCTAGTCCTTGCAATCTTCTCAAGTGCGGGAAGGTGGCGGGCAATCTCGAACTTGTCCGGCAGAAGTGTCTCCAACGTTCTCCGACACCTCAACACGTTGAAGTGATCGCGCCACTCACGGATCGCCGGAGGCGCGCTCCGCTTGCAGCTCGCAACGATCAAGTGATCGAGTGCCTGCGCGACCTTCTGAGTAGCCAGATCGCTCGATTCGAGACGAAGTACATCGTAGTGGAGCTCGAACCAAGGGGCCGCCGCGAGAGGATCGCCGACGGCGAGGTAGTGGCGGACAATGGCATCGATGCAATCGCGGAGGTACTCCATCTCATCCGCGGCCCAGCCGGTTTCAAGGATAGTGGACTGGGCTCCCTTGGGGCCGCCGAAACGACTCAGAATCGTCCGACTCACGCGGTACGCCGCTTTCTCCGCGCGGCACTTTGACTGGTCAACTCGCCATCGTCGTTGGAGTTCGAGCACTCCGAGATTCCGTTCCCACTCTGCCTTGGCCGCCCCGCCCATCCTACATTCCGCACAATAGCGCGGAGGCCGCCCACGGCCGCCTGAGAACAAGGTGCGCGGGCAAATTCCTCGCCCGGCGAGATCGCAACTCCGGCACCCCGTGCACTCGCAGTGCCTCGGAGTAACAACATCAACCCTTGGTGCTTCGCCGGGGCAAAACGTTCGTGCAGGCGATGATCGCATTCGGCATCTCCTTTGCCGCTCGCCACTGGCCAGGGTGCCAGGCCATAGAGGTTAGCCCTCTCTTTGATCCAAATCGATCGATGTGTGAAGATCCGGTCCGGAATTTTAATCGGCAGTAGCTCCTTGGGGATGTCCACTGCTGCCCTCCAACACGGAAGGGCTCTTTGCTTTTTCAGACGGAAGCCGCCGTTGCAACGGACTTCCAACAAGTGCACGAAGCGCATACGGATCATCCGCGCTGCGCCATACGGTGGCGAACACGTTCGACGGACAGTCCCCGTATGTCTCCTCCGTGGTGAACCAGAAGAGCCGGCGTTCGTCCGGCCGGATGTCGGTTCCATCGAGTAAGAGGTTCAGCAAGTTCGAAGCGCGCTCTTCAGTCTTGGTGATCACGCACACGCGAAAGCTCGGCACGCCGAAAAACTCAAGATGGCGTTTCTCCCGGTACATTGCCGCGTAATCTTCGAACTTCTCGGCCATGCGGTTGTGGTCCATGGTTGACCGATCGGCTTCGAGGAAGTGGGCATTGGGATGAACGTCGGCACCGGCGAGGATCAGGAACGCGTCGGGGTTCACCTTCCGGAGGTGTCCGTCTAGGCCGCGCCAGTTGCGCAGCAAGGCATACTGCCCGCGAGGGCGGCTTTCTCTTTCGTAGTGCTCGATCGTCAGAGACGACAGTGCTTTCGCTCCGGCGAGCACAGCGACATACCAGCGCGCCACCATGAGTGTGTGTTCGATGAAGAGTGTTTTGACGTCGCGGTTCTTCTCGGGCCAGTCAGCGAACGGAAGCGGCAGTTGGTGCTTGGTCAGGATCTCGGCGCCGGCGCCGGTGAGTGCGTACACAAACTCGCTCCGGCGGTTCTCCCGCGGCAGCCGGCGCACGTAACCACCTGCCGCGAGCTTCCGCAGGCGACGATCAAGGTTTGTGTCCTCTTCCGAGGCAGTGACGCCAAAGAGCGGCAGGATGAGTGCGCGCGTCAAGAAGCGATGCTCGTAGATCGCCTTGAGGATCTTCACGTCTCTTGATTGGAACGCGAATGGGGATGTCTTCCGGGACATGGTTACACGTCTTCTGGCCGCCGAAGCTCCGGGAGCACCGCGTTCAAAGTTGGCCGCTGAGCCCCCTTTGAAGGGGGCGTTCCGCAGTGCAGCGAAGGACAGCGGAACGGGGGTAGATTCCGCCGCAGGCGAATGGAGGGGCTACCACTGTTCCGGCGCAAATCGTCGGGGGCGTCAGCTCCCGACTGCAGACAAAAGGGTGGAGCAACGCGAAACCCCGGAGCTTCGATCGACAGGATCGAAGCGGAGTGTCCGAGCCCAACGACGGCTCGGACATTTTGGCTGCAGTCGGGAGGTGCGGAGCAGGGTTCATCCTGGAAAAAGGGCAAGCACTGCGCGGCCTTTTGTAAGGATGACCTGTCGGGACACGTTTTGACGTGACCCGACACCCTGCGGAGAGCCTCCCGACGATTTGCGCCGGGGTGGGGTTCCGTTGATTCCCTCCTCTCTGTGAACCCAGGTTCACTGATGTCGTTCATGTTCCTATTCCTTTGTCCGTTGGTTCGCCGAAGGCACCGAAGTGTGCGCGAGAAATGCCTCGCGCGCGGCACGAATACTCGCCCGCTCGCCTTCGACACTTTCAGGAGCAGCGAATGAGGTTGCGGCACCGGATGACTGGTTGCGCCGCCGCTTCACGGCCCCGTGAAAGTACTGGCTGGGGGTTTCTCGGATACTGCCGTCGTGCATCCGTTCTTTGGTTTCGCCGAGCGCTTGGAAGATGAGTTCCGTGTCGCTCGCGTGGCCGGTTCGCACAGCGGTCGCCGCGATCTTGAAATACGAGCGATAGTTCTCCGGCTGACCGATGGTCTCTGAAATGGTCTTGGCGAGCCACTCTGCCTTGCCGAACTGATCCCGTGTGAGGCGCGGGGTCCCGTCTGCCGCCCTCCATGGTTTGCGTTCACCAACGTCATTAACGTTTTGAGTATTCTTCATTGGGTATTCTTTGTCGGAAGCCTGCTTCCGTTCTTGTCCGGAATCGTCGTTCCGTTCCGGAGCGGAAAAATCTTCCGGACCGGAGTGACCGCCGTCGTTCCGGCGAACTCGTTCGGGAAGTTTCAGGATGTAGTAGATGTTCGGGCGATTGAGGCCCTGCTGCTTCCAGTCGATGAGAGCGCGGTCGCGCAGCTCCCCCAGGAATGTGCGTACGCTACGATCGGTGATCCCGAGATCTCGCGCTAGCTGTTGCTGCGCCGGGAAGCAGAAATCTTTCTGCCAGGCATATTTCAGGAGCATGGCATAGGTCATTCGGGCACCGAGCGAGAGATCGTTGTTCTCCAGAATACGATTCGGAATCGAAGTGAAGCCGCCCTCAAATTGGCGGAGACTGGCATCCTTGAGGACGACGGTGCGACTCGGTTGCTCGGGTGAAGCGGCCATGGCTCAAGTGGCAACAATGTCTTCCGTCCTTTTCGACTGCCGCGCTTGTCGGAGTTCCGCCAGCTTCGCCTCAAGCGCGATGATGAGTTCGTCGGCGGTCCGATAGTTCACATTGAACGCCTGCAGTCGTTGCTCGGACACGCCGGTCTTCAACGTCTTCACAAGGTCGAGCGCGCCCTCACCCGTAAGGTGCTCTCGAATCATTTGCGTGTGCGCCTGCTCGAAGAGTTCGGGGGTGCTTTGGACCCTGCGGAGCGCCCGGCCGTGCTTCTCGGTCAGCAGTCCGGAACGAATCTCCTCTTGGACGGCCTCGGGGAGTTGCTTCAAACCAAGCAGGTTGAAAATCTGCCGCTTGGTGAGACCGATTGCGTTATGCTTGCTCAACTCGTCCCAGCTTGGTGAACCCAGGTTCATTCGAACTTGGATGAGCGCTTCGGCACGGTCGACCGGGTTCAGGTCTTCGCGCACGATGTTCTCGATGAGGGCATCGATGTACGCCTGTTCCGGTGTTTGATCACGCACAATCACCACGGCGATGTCGGGAATGCCGAGTTCCTTGTGGGCCAACCAGCGACCTTCGCCGGCGATGATTTCGTATTCGGAATTCGTCTTGATCTCACGGACACGGATCGGTTGCAGCAGTCCGCGCGCGCGGATGGATTCCACCAACTCACGGAACTTGACTGGCGAGCGGTGCCGGCGCGGTTGATTGGGATTCGGTCGTATCTTGTCGATCGACAGCGTCGTGAGCGATTGCGTGCGCTCAATGCCGAGAGCGTTGCTCATCGCCTCGGCCCTGCTCGTGCCGATCGGAAACGAATCAAATTTCCCAGCGAAGGATTTCTTCATCGCCGTTCGATCTCCTCGCTTAGATCACGGTACGCCGCGGCGACCTCGGAATTCCGCGCGTACAGGACCACTGGGGCGTCGGCGACGGACGATTCTCCCACGGCCGTGGATCGCTTGATGACGGTTTTGAACAGCAACGGTCCGAACTGTTTGACCAGCTCCGCCAAGATGTCTCGGCTGAGAACCGTGCGGCCGTCGTAGAACGTGCACACGACTCCCAGCACGGCGAGGCTTGGGTTCAAGCGTTTGCGAACCAGTTGAATGGTGTCCTGGAGCAACCGGGTTCCTTGCAGCGGCCATTTGCCCGTAACCGCGACGGGGATGATGACGTGGGTAGCGGCCGTGAGCGCATTGAGCGTGAGGCGGCCAAGGGACGGCGGGCAGTCGAGCAACACGTAGTCATAGCCGCTGACCTTCGAGAGCGCTTCTTGGAGCAGCTTCTCAGCCCCCACCATCTGTGGGAGCTGCATTTCCGCCGCCGCCAAGTATTCGCTTGACGGAATGAGATCGAGGTTCTGGATGCTCGTGGGATGGATCACTTCGGCGGTCTCAAGCTTCGATCCAAGAAACAGATCGTAGACGGTGCGGGAGTTGCCGTTCGCGGTTGGATCGACACCGACTCCGGCTGTCGAGTTGCACTGATGATCGAGATCGATCAGAAGCACCCGTTGCCCGCGTTCGGCGAGAGCGGCTGCCACATTGATGGCCAGCGAAGTCTTTCCGACTCCGCCCTTCTGGTTGGCGATGGCAATGGTCTTGGTCATGGTGGATCGGAGAACGTTCCGCCGCGTTCTCCGGAGATGTCGTGCGTATTGCTGCGAGCGGTAGCCGCATGCACTTTCATAGTACGGCTCTGCACGTACTCGTGTCAAAATTCGCCGTCCACAGTCTGTCAGGAATAATAGTGAGAGAGGACACGGCGACGGAGCGGAATTGAATTCCTGATGCGTGCGCGCTTCATGTGTCGTGTCGTGCTAGCTCAGAACGACGATGAACGCGTCCAGCGGAGTCCGCTCTTTGGATGGCGGGGATGAGTATCTGTCCATCGCTGAGACGGCGGCGCGCCTCCGCCTCAGCCCAAAGCGCGTCCGAAATCTGATGTCAGCGGGCGTGTTGAAATGCGGCTACCACTTCTTTCGCACCGAAGGCATCGGTCCTCGTTTCAAATGGTCACGGATCGTCGAATGGATGGAGGGCAGAGAAGCCTCGCCGCCCGGCAACGATGTCGCCAGACGCAGTCTATGCCGAGTTGACCTCTCCCTGATTCCGGCGCTACGAGACAAGAGGAATGGGCTGTAGGGTCAAAACCAATCAGCACGGTACGCTCGCGTTGAGCGTCCATTGGAACCGTCGCCGGTTTTGGGAGGGCACGGGATTGCCTGACAATGCGAGGAACCGCAGTCAGCTGCAGCGCCTCGCAGACCTGATCAGCGCAGAGATACGGGCACACCGATTCAGCGCGGAGCGCTATCTGCACTACTTTCCGAGCGGCAACCACACTCACGAATTCTCGCCGGTTGAAACGGGACCGGCGAGGACTCACAGCATTCCAACTGTCCGCGAATACTTCGATCTGTGGATCAAGCGTCAGCAGCCGCCATTCGTTCGGCCTGCCTTGACGCGCGACTATCGGCAGAACATCACGCGATCGGTTCTGCCCGTGGGAATCGAAGGTGGCAACGGAGGTCGGCGTGCGTTCGGTGAGCTGTTGCTCACGGAAGTCACCGCGCCGCTTCTGCTTCAGCTTCGAGAGAAACTCGTGGGTCGCGGTTTGGCGCTCAAGTCGGTGCGCAACATCATGGACGCGTCATTCCGCGCGATGCTGCGCGACGCGCGCATCGTGGATCAGCTCATCGACCGTGATCCGTTCACAGGTTTGATCTGGCCCCGCATGCCGAAGCGGCCGGCAGATCCCTTCACCGAGGAAGAGCGCGAGAAGATCCTGTGGTGGTTTCGCAAGAAGGACCCGTTCTACTACCCGTTCGCTTTGTTCCTCTTCCACACGGGGACTCGCCCTTCCGAAGCAGTTGCTCTTCGGTGGGGTGCCGT
The DNA here is from genome assembly GCA_016178705.1 of Deltaproteobacteria bacterium. Lineage (NCBI taxonomy): Bacteria > Pseudomonadati > Myxococcota > Myxococcia > Deltaproteobacteria bacterium. The sequence goes on from JACOST010000008.1 coordinate 88,661, forward strand.
CGACACGGGACACGGCACCGTAACCATCCACTTATCGCGATACCTCGGCAGCGAGGCAGCAACCAAGACTCAGCACAGCGAGCGTACGATCCGGCTCTTGCCGGAGGTGCGCGATGCGCTGAGAGTGCTCCGGCCACTGCACGCGACCGAAGACAGCTACGTGTTCGTAAACGCGAAGAACGGCGGGCCGATCGAGCAGCGCGAATGGCCAAAGGACCATTGGCGCCGGGCGCTCACCGCGACCAAGGTACGGCCGCGGAAGTTCTACGCCACGAAGCACACGTTCATCAGCGTGGCGCTGACCAAAGGCCTCAATCTCAAGTTCATCGCCGAGTACTGCGGCACGTCGGTGGCGATGATCGAACAGCACTACGGCCGGTTCCTGGCGAGTCGAGTGGACGACCAGCTCGCACTACTGTCCGGCTCCTCTGTCGCCGCCAAAGTCGGACGACGTGTTGCAAAAACTGCAACCTTCGGAGGGGGGTTGCAGTTTCCCGCCGAAAAACCCTTGTGGAATATAGCGTCCCCGACGGGATTTGAACCCGTGTTGCCGACGTGAAAGGCCGGTGTCCTGGGCCAGGCTAGACGACGGGGACGATGGAGCGCGCGATCGGGAGGTGATCCTCGATACCAGTTGAAGTGAGCCGTGCTGGACTCGAACCAGCGACCATCTGCTTAAAAGGCAGATGCTCTACCACCTGAGCTAACGGCTCGTGCCCATGTGGGAGCGTGGGAGCTACCACGCGCTCCAGAGAGGGTCAAGGCAGCGATTCCCGCAGAGGCAATCAATCACCGAGCACTCGCTTGGAAACGATGCGCATGTGCGAATCGAATTCGTACACCACCGGCACGCCGGTGGCCAGGTTCAGCTCCAACACCTGTTCGCGCGTGAGCTGATCGAGCTGCATCACGATCGCGCGCAAGCTGTTGCCATGCGCCGCGACGAGTACGTTCTTGCCCGCCGTGAGATCGGGAACGATCTTGCGATCGAAGTATGGCAGGGTGCGGGCGGCAGTGTCCTTCAGGCTCTCACCGCCAGGCGGTGCGACATCGTAGCTGCGCCGCCAGATGTGAACTTGCGCGTCACCGAACTTCTTGGCAGTCTCGGCCTTGTTGAGGCCCTGCAAATCACCGTAGTGGCGTTCGTTGAGCGCCTGATCACGTTCGATGGAGAGATCGCGCTGCCCGATGACATCGAGCACGATGGCGAGGGTTTCGTTGGCTCGCTGCAACTCGGAGGTGTACGCGCAATCGAAGCGAACAGCGCGCAGCTTTTCGCCGGCGCGTCGTGCTTCCGCGCGCCCGTTCTCGGTCAGCGGCACATCGACCCAACCGGTGAAACGGTTCTCCAGATTCCATTGCGACTCTCCGTGTCGCAGCAAGACCAGCAGCGCCATGCGGGCGTGGATAGTGGGCGGGCAGCGTCAAGTCAACAATCGAGGACGATCGCTGTTATTCTTCCGGTCCAAGTGCGGGCGGGCTCGGTGTCGGCTTCACCTTCTGGTGCCGCTGCGACTCTAAGTGCAGCTCGTCCTCCTTCGCATCACCGGTTTGCTCGGGACCGATCTCGTCGGCTTCCCCGTCTTCCCACTGGGCATCCTCCTCCTCGCGAATCTCCTCGTGAACCGGTGCCGGCTTCAACGGACGGCGCCCATACAACAGCATGCAGCGCTCGACCCAGCGAAAATCTTGATTGAGCGCGCGGCCGACGTCGACCACTTCCACTTGTCGCGTCGGGCGGCGGCTGCGCATGTGGTCCACATGCTGCACGATCTCGACACAGGGCAGCCGCATCCGCGGAGCGACATTCGCGCGCGGGGTCGGCACGCGCTCGCTCAGCGTCGCGGCCGACGCCATCATCGCGAGCGTACTCAAGGCGGCGACCATGAGGTACACCCCAGCGCGGCGAAGCAACAGCATGGAGGCACTGTACCGGCTGAGCCGCCCTCGGTGCAACCGTGCGACCGCTCCGCGTCGCCGATCCGACGACGCACGCAGCGGCAGCGCTATGCCGGGCGGCGGGCGAAAATGATCGTGGTCGATTCTTCGCGCGCGGCGGCCGCGCGCGCTGCGCGCAACTGCTTCACCAGCGCCGTCGGCTCGGCGTCGCCGCTCTCCAGCAACAAGCGATCGAGCCGCTGCCGCGCCATCTGCGTGCCCTGGCTCGCTTGCGGCCGGGCCGCTCGCTCCGTGCTAACGTCGACAAATCCGACGGTCGCGACGCGATCGGACCAGCACGCCAAGTTCTCACCTGGCACCGCGGCCAAGCGCAGGCGAATGGCGAAGTGCGCACCCGGGCGCAACACGCGCCACGCTTCGCGCAAACCAGCGAGCGGATCGGCGAGCCCTTGCAGCGCCGCACCGCCCCACACATGCGTGAACACCCGCTCGCGCAACGGCAGCGCAGCGCCCTCGCCTGCGAGAAAACGGACTTGCGGGACCAGTCGTGCCCGCGCGGTGAGCCGGCTGGCGGCCCACACCAACGCCGCCGACTGATCGACGCCCACGACGGTGCAACCGAACCGGGTCGCCAACCAGCGCGCCGGCCCGCCGAGCCCCGCACCGATCTGCAGCGTGTGTTCGTATTTGCGAAAGATGCCGCGCGAGCACAGCACATCGAGCGGAGCGAAGTCGCCCGGGGCGTACTCGACGCCGGAGAACGGTGCGCCGCGCGGCGGCGGCATGCTGCGCGACAGCTCGCGGTTGAGCCGCTCGAGCGCGTCAACCAGCACCGCAGCATGGGCCATGCTCATGCCGGCCAGCCCGCGCCCGGCTTTGACTTCGTGCCGCGCGGTTTCTACGGTCGCGGCGCCGTGACGGTCGTCAGTCATTTCTTCTGGAACTGGTATTTGTTCCGTAACCGCCCATGGGTCTGGAAGCTTGCCTGGGGCGGCGTATTGCCGGATCTGCCATACATCGTCCTGCTCGGTTACTACTCGCTGCAACTGCGAGTCAACGGCCTGCTCGATCTCAGCGCGTGGGATCGCGCGTGGCACCATCCGTTGGTCTGCGCACTGCACTCCTTCGTCCCTTGCCTCGTGGTCGGCGCCCTGAGCTATGTGGCAGTGCGCCGCTTGTGGCTGGCGTGGTGGCCGCTATGGGCGGGATGGCTGTCGCACGTGGTGCTCGACATGCTCACCCATCGGAGCGATGGCTATCCGATCTTCTATCCGCTCAGCGACTACCGCTTCCCGACCCCGGTATCGTATTGGGAGCCCGCCTACCACGGCTATGCGTTCATGGTCGTGAACGACTCGCTCATGCTCGCGTTGCTGGTCCGGCACTTCGTTGTGCGGCGTCGCATCGCACGCCTGGCCTTACGTTGACAGTCCGGAGGGCGCTTGTCATTATCCCGCGCCACACGATCCTCGTTTGCCACCTGCCGCGGAGATTTCGTTTATGGCCGTTGTTCATAAGAAGAAAGGGAACTTCCTCGAAGACTTCACGGTTGGCCACGTGTTTCGCCACAAGGTGGGACGCACGGTGAGCGAAGGTTTGCTCAACGCCTTTACGGCGTTCGACATGACCACCAATCCGCTGAGTAAGAATCGCCGCTACGCGCAGCGCTATGGGTTCAAGGACATGGTGTTGCCGCCCGGGCTGGTGATGGCGGTCGTCTTCAGCCAAAGCGTGGAGGATATTTCCGAAAACGCGCGCGCCAACCTGGAGTACATCAACATGCGCTTCGGTGCGCCGGTCTACCTCGGCGACACCATCGAAGTGCACTCGATCGTGCTGGGAGTGAAGCCGTCGAGCCGTGACAAGGAACTCGGCGTCGTCCACGTGCAAACCACGGGTCAGAACCAGGACGGTCTCGTGGTGCTCACCTATGAGCGAAAGGTACAGGTGTGGAAGGGCCGGGCCGACGCTGAGATTGTCGAAGCGGCGATCGCGGCGCCGCCGGTCGAAGTGACCCCCTGGCTCCCACCCTACGACCGCGCTCGCGCCTACGCCGAGCTGGCGCACTTGGCCAGTTCCGACACGTACTTCGAGGACTTCAACGTCGGTGACACCATCGAGCACTCACGCGGACGGACGATGACCACCGAGCACATCGCATTGACCGCGATGCTCGACAACACCTCGCAGGTCCACTGCAACCAACACTTGATCGATCAGAATCCCAGCAAATTTCTCGGTGGGCAGCTCATCATCTTTGGCGGCATCCCGTTCAACCTGTGCCTCGGCTTGTCGTGTCCCGATGTCGGCGACAACGCGCTGGCGGATCTGATCTATACATCCGGCCGCCACACCGGCCCGCTATTCGCCGGCGAAACAGTTTTCGCCAGCACCGAGATCCGCGCCAAGCGCGAGTATCCAGGACGCGCCGACCTCGGCGTGTTGGCAACGACCTTACGAGGCCACAAGCACAAGCGCGACGGCGCCACCTTTGAGCCGGTCGAGATCTTCTGCCTGGAGCGCGAGTTGATCGTGAAGCGCCGCACGCACTACGCGTGAGCTGAACGCCGAGCGTTGGCGAGAGCGACAACCACGGTCCGCTCTCGCCAACGCGAGCGAGCTGGTCACGCCTGAAGCTTGCCGCGACGCGACGCTTGGTAGTGATTGGCGCAGTATCCCTTAGCCACGTAGGCCTTGCCGCACCCCTTCACTCCGCACACACGCTTTGGCGGCGGTTGATTGTCTTTGGGTGGCTTCCAGCCCTTCAAGGCGTGCTTCGAGATGTCGAGCCCCTCGTTGAGCAGGGCAATCACCACCTCGGTCTTGGAGGCACCCAAATTCTTCGCGACATTCTGAATGGCATCACTAATATGGGCGGGGATCTTGACGTTCATCAGCTTGCTCAGGCCCTTTTCGCGCCCCTTCAGATCCTGCAGTCGTAGATCAGCTCGCATACGTTCCTCCTCAAATTCCGCGGCCCTTCAGGGCCGACGATCCACTTCGGTGCGATTTCTGTCTACCCAAAACTGCCACAGAAGAAAAGCCCCGCGTGTCGTGGAAACACCTGAGTTCAACCGACGAATCCCCCCTACATGCGATTCAACAAACCACGATGTCGAGTTGGCCCGCGACCAACCGGCTGCCCGCCCCATGACGCGACCGTTCAGCCATCCCGGATACAGCAACGACGTGTTGGCAGACCGCTACCTACTCACAATGCCCGCGGGCACGGCTCCTTTTCGCAACCGCGTGCTGGACCGCTCCGGCGCGCGACGCTAGAAGCGTGTTGTGCGTTCCCCTCTCCCGGCCTGGTGTCACGTGCAGCGCGGACGCTCCGACCTCGTGTTGATCGCGCCGCACGGCGGACGCCGGCCGTTGACAGATCCAGCGGCACCGCGCGAACGCAAGGTCAACGACCTGCACACCGCCGACCTCACCGCGAAACTCGCCGCCGCCCTCGACGCCACCGCAATCATCAACCACGGTTGCGACCGCAACGATCTCGATCTCAACCGCATCGGACAGATCACGCGGCGCGCGCCGTGGTTTCTCGAACTCTTGCTCGAAGAACTCGCGACGATACTCACCCGCCACGCGCGCGCGCAAGTCTTACTGATCCACGGATGGAACGTGTGTCAGCCTAAGTGCGATCTCGGTGTCGGCGGGATCGAGGAACCCGACGGTTTGCACGCTCTCGGCGACGCAGCGCTGAGCGTCGACGTGGACTATTGGCGCACGCGCATCGCCACGTTTCGTACCGCGACTGCCACTGCCGGCATCCGCACATCGGTCGGCGAGCGCTACCCCGCAGCGCACCGGAGCAACCTGCTGCAGGCCTTCACCACGCGCTTTGCCGACAGTTCCAATATTCACCTTCGTCAGCTCGCGCAGTGGGCGCGCGACGGCCGACTCAATTCAGTTCAACTCGAACTCGGCATCCCCGTACGCTGGCCGGGATCCTTGCGCTGCGCACTGCATGCCGCTGCAATCACAGCATTCAGCGGGACACCGGCGACCGCAACCGACTGGGCGCCGCGCTCCCATCGAGCGCGCGGTGTCGCACCGCTCGGGTTTCACTTTCACGATCCCGCGGCTGGCATCACTGCGTTCACCAGCATCACACCATTCAGCGCCGCGACCGCCGGGCGCTTGCTCTTGTTTCTCGGCGGGAAGGAAATCGCGCTCTTCACCGGCGAGGAGTCAGGGGAACGAGAGTCAGTGGGCGGCCTCACCTATGCCATTGATGGCAACGACGTGACGCTCCACTTCGAAGGCTACGCGACCCGCCTCGCCGATGCAGATCTCTATCTCGATCTCGAGGCCGCACTCGCGGCTTCGGTTCTCGCCGAGATTCAGCTCGATCTCCGCTACCGCCCGTCGGGGGTTGCGAACGAGCACGGCGCGCGCGCCGGTCACTTCGTCGGCACGGTGCGCGTACACGATCGCTCCCACGTCATCAACGCCCGCGGCTTCTGCGATCCCGGCATCGCGATGCGCGGCCCTGGATCGCACGGCGCCCGCACGCACCTCGCCGCGAGCTTCGACGATCAGCGCGCCTTCAATCTGCGCGCGAGCGACGGCGTCGTGCCGTTGCGCGGCCTGGTGATCGCGAACGCATTGACGGAGCGCGAACCCACCGGCGAGCTGACGATTGCCCACGATAGCGATCCCTACACACCCCGGCGGTTTGATCTATCACTCCGCGATGCAAGCGCCCCCATCGTGGCTCATCCGCTGGCGCGCATGCCGATCCTCCGTCCGCTGAGCGACGGGGCGCACGCGCGCATCACATTTGGACCGGCGCGTTTCGAGTGGGACGGGCGAATCGGCTGGGGCGTGTACGAGTACGCGCGCCGGGTTCTCTGAGCCCGCCAACTAACGGATTGGCAGCGCCGCCTTGAAGCTGCCGTGGATGGCAACTTCGCCCTTCTGATTGATCGCCTGCACGTTGCCTTCAATCAAGTGGCTGCCGTCGGCGTCGTACTTCTTGGTGACCGTGCCCTTGCAGGTGATCGTGTCGCCCGGCCACACGCGGGTGGCGAAGCGCACCTTGAACTGCCGCAAGTTCTGCACACCGACATAGTCGGTGACGCACTTCCCGACGAAGCCGGCGTTGAGCATGCCATGCGCAAAGACGCCGGGTAGGTTCGCGCCCTCGGCGAACGTCTGGTCGTGATGAATCGGATTGAAGTCCCCCGACGCTCCAGCGTAGCGCACCAGATCGGTACGGGTAAGATTCTTCACCACGAACGCAGGAACCTCGTCGCCTTCCTTCACGTCATCGAAGTACAGTCTCGTACGCTCGCCCATGGCTAGTCCTTCTTCACCACTTGTCCGGTCTCGATGACCGTTGACCGGCTAATCGCCACCAGTTCACCCTGCTGGTTGCGGTACTCGGTGGCGGTAATCCCAAAACTCATCGTACCGCCGCGTGAGCCGGCTTTCTCGAAAACGTTTTCGACCTTGCTGACGGCGGTGAGCACGTCGCCAACGTGGATTGGCTTCAGGTACTCGAACTCCTGCTCCCCGTGCAGCACACGGCGCAGATCCATCTCCAGCTTCGGCCGCCCGCGGCCGTCGTCCCAGAATCCCAGAGTCATCATGAACGTCGGCGGGGCCATGATGCCGCCGGCCTCACGCTTGGCGAAGTCGTTGTCGAAGTAGATGGGATTGTCGTCCTTGATCGCGCGCGCGAACTCGCGCACTTTGCCCAGCTCGACAATCATCGTTACCGGTTGCCCGCTACGGCCGATCGCGCTCTTGTCCATGATTCAACTCGGCTTCCGTCCGTCGCTGCGGTCGGCGGCGATTCAAGCGGCGCCGGCGGCGAGCGACTCCGGCTGATCGAGCACCACCTGCGCGACCAGTTCGCGGTTCCAGGTCGCGTCGCCGAAGGTGACTTCCGATCCCTTGGCGCGCTTGAAGTAGATGTGCATGTCGTGCTCCCACGTGAAGCCGATGCCGCCGTGGATTTGAATCCCTTCACCGCTCACCATGCGATAGGCGTCCGAGCAGTACGCCTTCGCCATGCACGAAGCGAGATGCGCTTCGGGCACGTCGTTGGCCACCGCCCACGCCGCATAGTACGTCGCCGATTTCGAACTTTCGACCTGCACCATCATGTTGGCGCACTTGTGCTGGATCGCTTGAAAGCTGCCGATCGGTTTGCCGAATTGCTCACGGACCTTCGCGTACTCGACACTCATCTCGAGCACCTTCTGAGCGCCGCCACACATCTCGCCGCACAACGCGACCTTGGCACGATCGACGACGCGATCGAGCAACGCCCACCCCGCGCCAACTTTGCCCAGCACGGCGTCTTTGCCCACCGCCACGTTGCGGAAGTTCACCTCGCACAGCTTGCGCGTCTGATCCATCGTCTTGAGCAACGTGATCGAGACGCCGGGGACCTTGGCATCGACGAGAAACAGGGTGACGCCCTTTTCGCTCTTGCCAGATGTGCGGGCTGGCACGAGCAGCAGATCGGCGTTGTGCGCATCGTGAACGAACAGCTTGGTGCCCGACAGTTCGAACCCGGTGGCGGTCTTCACCGCCGGCAAGGTGATGCCCGGCGCGTCCCAGCGACCGCTCTCTTCAACCTGCGCCAGGGTGGCCTTGAGGCTGCCGTCGGCGATGCCGGGAAGATACTTCTTGCGTTGCGCCTTGCTGCCGCCGAGCAACAACGGTATCGCGCCGAACATCGCGGTCGCGAAGAACGGCCCCGGCATGACCACACGGCCCATCTCTTCGAGCACGACGATGAGGTCGACCATGTCGAGGCCAGCGCCACCGAACTCTTCGGGGACGATCAACCCTTGCCACCCCAGCCCAGCCATCTTCTTCCACTGCTCGTCGGAGAAGCCGCGGTCGTCGTCCATCATCTTGCGGACGTAAGTCATCGCGCACTCGGTTTCGAGAAACTGGCGCGCGCTCTGGCGCAGCATCTCTTGTTCTTCACTGAATCCAAAATCCATCTAGTCCTCCACTGTCACGAATCGCCAAATTAGGAGTTACCCAGAATAGTCACGCAGCCAACGGAGCCCGGCCCGCCGAGATTGTGCGCGAGGCCGAGTTCCGCGTTCTTGACCTGTCGCTTCCCGGCCTTGTCCCACAAATGCTGGCACACCTCGTAGATCATGCGAATGCCGGTCGCGCCGATGGGATGGCCGAACGACTTCAAGCCACCACTCGGATTCACCGGCAACTCGCCGCCGATGCTGGCGCGGCCTTCGCCGACAAAGTGTGCACCTTCGCCGCGGCCACAGAATCCTAAATCCTCGTAGTTGAGGATTTCGGTGATGGTGAAGCAATCGTGCACCTCGGCGAGGTCGATGTCCTTCGCGGTCACCCCCGCCTGCTCGTACGCCGACTGCGCCGCCATCGTCGTTGCGGGAAAGCCGGTATACGCAAAGCCGGGTTTCATGTACGGCTCGCCGCTGGTCACCGCCAAACCGATGCCCTTCACCTTGATGGCATCGGGGCGAAAGTTTTTCGCGAGATCGGCGCGGCACACAATCGCGGCCGCAGCCCCGTCCGTGGTCGGGCAGCAATCGAACAGACCGAGCGGGCTGCAGATCAGCGGTGCCTTGAGCACTTGTTCTTCGGTCACCTCCATCTGGAAGTGCGCCTTCGGACTCATCGTGCCGTTGTGATGATTCTTCAGCGCGACTTTCGCCAAGGCGTCCTTGCCGATGCCGTAGGTCTTGAAGTAGCGATTCGCAGCCATCGCGAACAGACTCGGCGCGGTCGTACCGTGGCCGATCACGGGATGCGTGCCGAAGGTTCCCAAGCCGCGCTGGCCCGAGTCGCGCAGCTTCTCGAAACCGAGCGCGAGCGCGACGTCGTACATCCCGGACGCCACCGCCATGCAGGCGTTGCGAAACGCGTCCATGCCCGACGCACAATAGTTCTCGACGCGCGTGATCGGAATGTTGAACAGCTTGAGCGGATCGCCGAGCGCGGTGCCCGCAGTGCCGGAACCGATAGTACCGACCCAGGCGGCTTGAATCTGATTCGGCTCGATGTTGGCGTCCCGGTAGGCCTCCACCGCCGCGTCGACGATCATGTCCTCGGCGCTCTGGTGATAGTTCTCCCCGAACTTGCAGCAGCCAACGCCGATCACCGCCACCTTGTCACGAATGTTCATGGTGAGCCTCCGTGGTTACGCGGCTGGCCGCGCCTTCCAGAAGTAGTTGTTCATGCCAAAACCTTGGTGGTACTTGCGAAACGTCAACTCGAGCCGCATGTCGATCTCGACTTGCTCGGCCGGACAGTCGGTCATCTGCACGTACACCCGCCCGCCGCCGTCGAGTTCGACCACCGCGTGCGTCACCGGCTGGTCGGGCGAGTCGAACAGAAAGTCGTTGGTGAAGGTGAACAGCGTGCCGCGACGCGACAGCTTCACGTCGTCGAGGCCGTCGCGATGGCCGCACTCAACGCAGATGCGGTGCTTGGGAAACTGCACCGTCCGGCACTTGGGACACTGGCCGCCGTAAAGCGGCAGCACCGCCTTCTGATCGCGAAACAACACGACCGGGGTCGAGAGATCGGCGTTGTGGTCTTCCTTGCGGATCAATTTTCGAAAGCGCGCGTATTTGCCGTACGACGGCAGGTGGCGCTTGGTTTCGATTTGCGAGTAGGCGCTGCGGGCGGTGTGATAGCTCGCAATCGCGTCGGTCACTTTGAACACGAACGCATCGGCGCCGTCGCCGTAGCTGGCGAGGAGGATGACATCGCCGGGCTTCGCGCGTTCGAGCGCGGCGGCGAGCAACAGCAGCGGCTGCGTTGTACCGGTGTCACCCAGTAGCGCCCACAGCGTGTCGGCGATCTGTTTCTTTGGATCGAGCCCGACCGCCTTCGCGACGCCGGCGATCGCGCGCGGATTCGGCGCCGCGATCACCGCCGCGGTGATCTGCTCCGCGGTCAAGTTGCAGCGCTTGAGCACGCCTTGAATCGCGGCGCTAACGAACGGTGCGTACCCAAACTTGGTTTCGAATCCGCCGGGAAACGAATGCAGATAGTCTTGCCCGTCGGTGCGCCAGGTGCCGTGGAAATCCTCACTGACGCTGAACGAACCGAGCACCTCAGCGATGACCGCGCTGTTGCCAAGCAACATCGCCGCGCCCGCATCGCCACAATTCTGTTCCGCCGGACTGTCGGGCTCGCCCATGCGGCAATCGCCGGCGCACACCAACACCCGCTGCGCACCGGCGCTGAGCGCATCGAGGCCGGCCTGCAACGCCGAAGTGCTGGCGCGCAGACTGTCGCAGAAGTCAGTCGTCCGCACTTGTGCGCCGGTATCAAGTACCGCCGCCACCGTCGCCGCGGCTTGCTTCTCGCGATACGGCGACGTCGTCGACGCGAAGAACACCGCGTCCAACTTCGCCGGCGACGTGTCGGCGAAGCAGTTGGTCGCGGCATTGACCGCGAGTGTCAGACTGTCCTCGTCATGATTGGCGACGGCCTTCTCGCCGCCCATCGACGGCTGCCCCCACTCCTTCGCGATCACCTCACGCGGCAAGCGATAGCGTGGAATGTACGAACCGAATCCGATAATGCCTGGCATGGTGACCTCAACAACGGATTGAGCAGATTAAACAGAGCGAAGCCTTGAATTCACAACCACTCATCTCTGCCAATCCGTTCAATCCGTTTAATCCGTTGTAAAACTTCCGCTTCCTAGATCACCCGCGTCGACCTCAATCGCTCGATGTCAGCGTCCCCGAAGCCGAGTTGCTGCAGCACTTCCCCGGTGTGTTGGCCGAAGTCGGGCGGCAGCGATGGCGTGCGCGGCGGCGTGTCGGAGAATTTGAGCGGTGATCCGAGGGCGCGCTGGCCTTCGACCACCGGCAGCAGGCCACGATGCTTCACCTGCGGATCCTCGAACACCTCCGCGATGTCGCTGACCGGCCCGAAACAGATGTCGATCGGATCGAGGATGTCGAGCCACTCCTTCTGGGTCTTGCTCTTGAACTTCGCGCGGATCACTCGAAACATTTCTTCGCGCCGCGCACCTTCCGCGAATTCATCCGGGATGAACTCATCGACCCCGAGCGCCACGCAAAGATTTTTCCAAAAATGTTCTTCGAGCGCGCCGACGGTGACGTACTTGCCGTCCTTGGTCTCGTAGATCGCGTAGCACGGATGATGGCCGGTGAGGCGCGTCTTGCTGCGTTGCGGTTGCTGGCCGGAGACCAGGTGCATCAGGATGTGGAATACGTTCCACGTCACGGCCCCATCCATCATCGACACATCGACGAACTGGCCGCGACCGGTGTGATCGCGTGCGAGCAAGGCCGCGAGCATGCCGATGACCGCCATCTGCGCACCGCCGCCGATGTCGGCGATCTGCACGCCGGCGGAAACCGGCGGGCCATCGGGCGGACCCGAGACGCCGAGCACACCCGCGTATCCGAGATAGTTGATGTCGTGGCCGACCTTGTTGCGGTACGGACCATCTTGCCCGTAACCGGATATCGAACAGTAGACGAGCCGCGGATTGATCTTCGCCATGGTGGCATAGTCGATGCCGAGCCGGTCGGTTACGCCAGGTCGAAAGCCCTCGAGAATGATGTCGGCATCTTTGGCCAAGCGATTGAAGATCTCCTTGCCCTCGGGCGATTTCAAATTGAGCGTCATGCTGCGCTTGTTGCGTTGGATCATCGGAATGCCGACGCCCATCACGTCGTTGGGCGCGGCGATCACCAACACATCGACCCCCAGGTCGGCGAGCATCATCGACGCGAACGGGCCGGGCAGTTGGCGAGAGAGATCGAGTAGTTTCAGACCCTTGATCGGTGGCACAAACGCTCCTGGCGGAAGTATGAAGCCGTTCCTCGGGGAATTGAATCGCGGATCACCTAACAATTGTTCATCGCCGTTGTCAACGCGGGATCCTACCGCAGCAACTTCGCCAACTGCCGCATCTCGTCGCCGATACCTCCCGGGATGATGTACTGGTCCGTGCCGCGAATCTCTCCGAGGTGCTCGGCGATGTCCTCGACGGTCGGAACAACTTCCTTGCCGGCGAACCAACCCGGTGTAAGACCGATGAAGATGCGGGCGAAGCGGCCGCCGCCGACTGAAAAGATTTCGTGCGTGGTCTCGCACTGCTCGGAGACGAGATAGGCAACGAGCGGCGTGACCAGATCGGGTTTGACGAACTCAGCCAGCGGACCGAGCAGCTCTTCGGTCAAGCGCGTCTTCGCGATCGGCGCGATGACGTTGCTCAGGATGTTGTTCTTCATCCCTTCGACGGCGAGCACGTTGGACAGGCCGACGAGTCCCATCTTGGCCGCTCCGTAGTTGGTCTGGCCGAAGTTGCCGAACAGTCCGGCGGCCGACGCGGTGAATACGAAGCGCCCGTAGCTCTGCGTCTTCATCGCGCGAAACGCGGGCTGGCTGACGTAGAAGGCGCCCTTGAGATGCACGTCGAGGACGATGTTCAACTCCTCGGGGGTGAGCTTGACGAAAGTCTTGTCGCGCAGCACACCGGCATTGTTGATGACGATGTCGACGCGACCAAAGGTGTCGAGCGCGGCCTTGATGATCGCCTCGCCGCCTTCCGGCGTGGAGACGCTGTCGTAGTTGGCAACCGCCTCGCCACCCTTGTCGCGAATCTCCTTCACCGTCACGTCCGCCATGCTGTGGCCGGCGCCGGTGCCGTCGGACTTGCCGCCGAGATCGTTGACGACGATTTTGGCGCCGCGACTGGCGAGCAACAGCGCGTACGTCTTTCCCAAGCCGCCGCCCGCTCCGGTGATGACAGCAACGCGATTGTCGTAGCGAATGTCTCCCATAGTCAGACTCCCTTAGTAGTCGGCAGTATCGCGGCCGCAACCGGCCGGCAACGTCACTAGACTCATGCGCCGCTGAGAGTCAATCACCGACTGGCCGGTGTCGTTCGGGTTGGTTGTACCATCCGTCGCTCCCTCCTATACTTCCGACATGCGCTCGGACATTCCACCATGGGTCGGTAAGACCAGCGATCTCTCCGATACCGAACGTTACGCGGCGATGACGCCTGTGCAACGTCTGGCTTGTTTTGTTGAGGTGTGCGAGCTGAGCCGGCGCATTCTCGAAAACCGGCACGATCGACGCGAGGTTCTGGCGCGCCAGGAGCCGATGTCGCCACAGGCCGAGCGAACCTGGCTGCGTCTAGTTGACGAGGCGCGTCGTGCGCGATCAGCTCGGTAGTCTCGTTGATGTCGTCGAGCGATTGATCGACGCCTTCGAGGCGACGCAGATTCCGTACGCGTTGGGGGGCGCCATCGCATACAGCGCGTGGGCCGAGCCCCGGGCAACGCGCGATATCGATCTCAACATCTGGCTCGATATGGAACATTTCGAGCCCGCATTTCGCTTGTTGGAAGCGTGCGGCGTCACGCTCGATCGGCCTGCCGCGCTGCAGGCCGCGCGGGAGCGCGGGATGTTCGTCGTCCGCCACGGAGAGTATCGCATCGATGTCTTTGTCCCGAGCGTGCCCTTCTACGCCGAGGCGCTGGCGCGGCGTCAACGCGTCCGGATGGTCGATCGCGACACGTGGGTGCTGTCCGCGGAAAGTCTCGCGGTGTTCAAGATGTTGTTTCATCGTCCGAAGGACATCGCCGACGTCGGCCGTCTCATCGAGATTCGCGGCGACGTGTTCGACGTCGACTTTGTCCGCCGGTCGTTGGTCGACATGCTCGGCGAAGACGAAGAGCGAATCGCCAGTTGGGACCGCCTGGTTCACGAGCATCGACGGTAGCGTTCGGTGCGCAAGGCCGCACCGTTCAATGATAGGCATTGATGTGAAGGCTGCGATTCGCCGGGACGCGCGACAGCTCGGCTTCCCGCTGTGCGGCTTCGCCCCACTACAGCCGCCCCCGCACGGCGAGTTCGTGCGCACGTGGCTGAAGGACGGCAACGCCGGCAACATGAGCTACCTCGGTCGTGGCTTGAAGAAGCGCCTCGATCCGGCGCGCGTGCTGCCGACCGCGCGTAGCGTCATCACGGTGGGATTTCCGTATCGTCCGACGCGTCCCGCGGCGATCGATTGGCGCGCGGAGATGCGCGGACGCATCGCCGCCTACGCGTTCGGTCCCGACTATCACGACATCGTCCGCGGCAAACTCGAGCAACTCGCCGCCTCGGTCCGTGCACTCGGCGCGGCCGGGACGCGCACGTACATCGACACCGGTCCGATCCTCGAGCGCGAGTGGGCGAACCTCGGCGGGCTCGGCTGGTTCGGCAAGAACACCACGATCCTCCACCAACACGAAGGCTCGTGGTTCTTCCTCGGCGAGATCTTTACCGATCTCGAATTCGACCCCGAGCCGATCGTCGCCGATCACTGCGGTACCTGTCGCCGCTGCCTCGATCTGTGTCCGACCGGGGCACTCAAGGACGGCTACGTCATGGACGCGCGGCTATGCATCTCGTACCTCACCATCGAGTACCGCGGCGTGATCCCGCGCGAGCTCCGCTCCAAGATGGGCGAGTGGATCTTCGGCTGCGACATTTGTCAGGAGGTCTGCCCGTGGAATGACACGCAGCGATCGCACACAGCGGAAGAGTTGCATCCGTATCTTCCCGATCTCCTGGCGCTCGACGCTGACACCTACCAACGCCGCTTCGCAGGGAGCGCGGTCAGCCGCGCGAGTCGCGATTGTTTCGTCCGCAACGTGGCGGTGGCGTTGGGCAACAGCCGGAATCCACGCGCGGTGTCGTGTCTGAGCACAGCGTTGGACACTGACCCGTCACCACTCGTACGTGCGCACGCCGCCTGGGCGCTGTCGCAGATCGACGATGCGGCCGCGCGGCGCGCCTTGGATCGAGTCTGGAGAAGCGAATGCGAGGAGACTGTTCGTGCCGAGATCAAAGCGTCCCTCGATACGCCCGCTGCGCGGACTACTCGGGAAAGCGGAACCATAAACTGCAGGTAGTGGATAGATCCATCCGTTTCCCCGAGTAGCAGTCCTGAGTAGAAGCCGAATGGCTTCGTATCGAAGGGCGGTCGCGTATCGAGGGGCGCTGGTTGACTCAGCGCCGCCAATACCTCAATGACCCCAAAAGACCCCAATCACGCGATGATGCGATGAACTCAACGATTCACCTCCGGAGGAACCCATGGCCGATTTGATCTTGCACCAGTACGACACCTCGCCGTTCTCCGAGAAGATCCGCAAGATCTTCGCGCACAAGCATCTGGCGTGGCGCGCGGTCGAGCAGCCGACCATCATGCCGAAGCCGCAACTGATCCCGCTCACCGGCGGCTACCGCAAAATTCCGGTGCTACAGATCGGCGCCGACGTGTATTGCGATACGCAGCTCATCGCGCGCATTATCGAAGGGCTACATCCCGAGCCGACACTCTATCCCGACAACAGCGAGGGCGCGTGCCACGCCATCGGGATGTGGGCGGACCGGTTGTTCTTCTTCTCCACCATCCCAGTGCTGTTCGCGCTCCTCGGCGACAACCTGCCGCAGGCATTCATCGACGATCGCACCAAGATGATGCCCGGCCGCAACTTCGCCGACATTCCGAAGCTGGCACCGTACGCGAAGGAGCAGTGTCGTGGCTTCGCGGCCTGGCTCAACGCACAGCTCAGTGACGGCCGCGCCTTCCTTCTCGGTCAGCGGTTCAGCTTGGCCGACGCGGCGTGCTACCACCCGGTCTGGTTCCTGCGGAACGTGCCGCCGGCGGCGACGGTGTTCGACGAGTTCCCCAAGCTGATCGCCTGGTCGGAACGCATCAAAGCCATGGGTCACGGCCAACGCAGCGACATGGACCCCGCCGACGCGTTGCGCATCGCGCGTGAGAGCAACAGCGCGACGAAGGAAGTCATCGATCCGAACGATCCCAGCGGTTTGAAGCCGGGCGACAAGGTTGCTGTCACTCCAGACGACTACGGCTTCGATCCGGTCGCGGGCACGGTAGTGATGTCGTCAGTGCACGAGGTCGCCATCCGGCGGCAGGCAGCAGAAGTCGGTGAGGTAGTGGTGCACTTCCCGCGCGTGGGATTTCGCGTCGACCGAGCGTGATTGACGCTCATACGCGGAGGAATTGCCCAGCCAGAATCAACGGGGGCGCCGCGCTGGTCGCCTGACGCGGATTTTGCGGCCTGTGGCGACCACGAAGCAGCGGCGCCATCGCTCCACTTCTTCGCTCGCGAAGATGGCACCTACCCGCTCCGCGAGAGCACGCCGCCCAGGCTGGTTCAATCGAACCAGCAGCAAGCCGTGATGCGTACCCGGTGCGAACTGGCGCAGGTCGGAGAAGTCGAGGTCCTGCGTGATCAAGAATCGGCGCGTGCGCTGTGCGGCTGCCCAGATATCCGAATCGGGTCGGCTCGCGAGACCTTCGTCAGGCACACTGTCCACATCATGCCCAAGCGCCACGAGGCGCTTCACCAACGCGACGGGCATGTTCTCGTCGAGTTTGATTCTCACAGTTTGGCTGGAATCGCGGAGGCCGGCAGGTCTTCCTCGGCAGAGGCGGCAGCGAAGGCAATGACCGCACGGACGTCATCTGCGGTGAGCGTGGGGAAGTCGGCAAGGATTTCCTCGGTGCTCGCACCTTCCGCCAGACTCGCCAACACGGTGCGAAGCGTCACGCGCGTACCCTTGACGACGGGCTCACCGCCACACACCTTGCGGTTCCGAACAATTCGACTGCGGTAGTCCATGATGACCTCGCTACCCCTCAATACCAGCATGTTCTGCGCGACACCATCCGAAGGACCCTGCGGGATGAGCCTCCGACGCGTTACGCATCGCCCACGAGAGCACGAGCACGACGAAAGAAGCCGCCGACCCGAACGACCCGAGCGGCCTCAAACCCGGCGAGAAGGTCAGCGTCACCCCAGACGACTACGGCTTCGATCCGGTCGCGGGCACGGTAGTGATGTCGTCGGTGCATGAGATCGCCATCCGCCGCAACGCAGCGGAAGTCGGTGACGTGGTAGTGCACTTCCCGCGCGTGGGATTTCGAATCGACCGAGTGTGATTGACGGTCTAACGCTTCGAAGACTGCGCCGCGAAGCATTCAACTCGCGAGGCACCGGCTACGAACCGAGGATTGCCTTCTTCGCATCAGCGAGTTCCTCGTCGCGGCCATGGTAGCCGCAAGCGTTGATGAGTTTCTCCGCTGCGGCGAGATCGGCTTGCGGCGATTCCCACGGATAAGCCGCCCCTTCATTTCGCATCCCGGAATCCGCATTCCGCATTCCAAAGAGCCGGGCGCGATGCAGGTGAATATCCGCCATGAACAGCCTCATGGGGCCGCGCTCGGCGATGTCCCAGGCTTCGTCCAGGTCGCTCTGGGCACTCTCGGGGCCGATGCGCGCGCCGGTGAGAAGCCGCAGCCAGGCGCGAGTGAGGAGGCCGAGGGGAATCATGTGCTGCGTGCCGGCGCGTCGGAGGCCGGCCACGGCCTGATCAATTTCCGATTTCGGGTTTTGGATTTCGGACTTTTCCAAGATCACCGCGTAGAGCGCAGCGCGGCCCAGGGTGAGGTGGTGAAGCGCGAAGTCGAGAATAGGAGCGCCGCGCATTCCTTCCTCCCACTTGAGCGTCTGCGCCGCGCGCTGCTCGACCGCGCGGCATGCCTCAACCAATTTCGGATTTCGGACTTCGGATTTCGAATTCAACAACAGTTCCCACGCGGCACGCTCCGCCTCCGTCAAGAGCAGGTCGCAATACTGGAAGCCCTGCACCGAATACAGCAGCGGGTAGCCGGGCTGACTCTCGGCCTGCATCTGCTCGGCCTCGCGGAAGCGCGCCTCCGCCTCGGCCCGGCGGCCCGCCTGGTGCAGGGCGTCGGCATGGGTCGTGCGCACAATATTCCACATGCCAGCATCGCCGCTGCGGTCGGCGTAGGTCACGGACTGCTCGGCGTCCCCCACCGCCCCGGCCACCTCGCCCAGCGTCAGCTCCAGCTCGCTCAGGTTGCTGGCGCCCGCGGCAGCGTGCTCCCAGTCCTTCTTCTTGGCCGCCCATTCTGTTGCAGCCCGCATCGGATCGAGGGCCTCGGTCAGCCGGCCCAAGGCGCGCAGGGTGAAGGCGGCTGCATTCAACAGCCAGGCTTGGTCGGCTTCCGTGAGCGCGGGCGAGACGCGGCTCCACGGGGTCTCGAAGAAGCAGGCGATCGCTCCCAGGTTGGAACCAAGCGCCCCGAGTTTTCTCACGCTATAGATTTCGTTTCCACGCTGGATGCGCGAGAAGAAGACCTTGTCACACGCCTCCTGCTGCCACCCCGCCTGGCAGCCGTGGGCCACGCTTTGGTAGAGCGGTTGGAGGTCTTCGAGGGTGGGCTGGTCGCCTTCCTTCGTGCTCGCGCAGAGGTGTTCGTAGAGCCGCCGGTGCGAGCCGCGCCAGGCCTCGGGCTGCCGCGTGCGGAGTTGCCGGGCGAAGTATTCGCGCAGCAGCGGGTGGGCATCCAGCGAGACCAGCGTGCCGGCCGCGTCCCGGTTCACCGTGAGTAGCTTCGCGGTCTCCAGCCGGGTGAGGGCCACGTTCCGCTGCGCCTCGCTGATCCGGACAAGCGCCCCGGTCAGGCCCGGGACGGCGGGAGCCTTCAGCAGCGCGGCCAGGCAGTCGGCGGTCGCGGGCCGGTCGAACAACCCGAGCAGTCGCAGTAGGGCGAGAGCGCGCTTGCCTTTCTCCCCCTCGCTTTCGTACGACAGCACATACGCATCCATCACACGGAAGGCGTGGCCGCCCTGTTCCTCGGCGTCGGCTTCCTCAAACTTCACGAGGTCGCGCTTGCGGATGTCCCCGGCATGCGCGTCGTGGAGGTAAGCGCCAAGCAGGTTCAAGGTGAGCGCGTGGCCTTGCACGTCTTCCACCAGCGCCGCGAATTCCTTTTGATTCCCCGTCACGCCGAGTCGCTTGAGCAGCGCCACGCCGGCGTCCTTGGACAGGCGCGTGAGCTTCACTTCCGGCGCGGTGGTCTGCCAGTAGGCGCGCAAGTCGGGGATGGAATACCGAGTGGTGACGACGCACAGGCCGTGGCTGGTGGCGGCCAGCCCTTTGAGCAGGGCGGCGAGACCCTGGTCTTTGAGTTCGCCCGGCGTGGGTGAGGTGGGCGCGTATTGCAGCGGCTCCAGGCCGTCGAGGATGAGCAGCGCCCGCCGCTCACCGACGAGCTGCGCCAGCCGCCGGCCTTTGTCGAACGCGCCCTGCGCACTGCCCGCCATCGCCGCGTCGCCGAAGAAGGTGAGCGCTTCCTTGAGAAACACGTCGGACGATGCCGCGGCCTGCTCGCGCGTGCCCTGGCTGTAGAAAGACCACGCGAAGACTGCGTCGCACCCCGACCAGTCCTGACCCGCCAACTCCGCCGCCCACTTCGCCACCAGCGAAGTCTTCCCCTCGCCGCCGAGGGCGACGAAGGTGAGCACGTGCGGGCGCGGTGCGGCGGCGTTGCGGACCTTCGCCCAGGCGTCGGAGAGCAGCTTTGTTTCCGCCTCGCGGCCGATGAGTTCCGCCGGGGCGTATTTGATGATGCGGGAGATGTCGAACCTGCTGGCAGGAGTCGGGGTCGAGTCGGGTGGTTTCCGTGGCGGGGTGATGCCTTGGTTGAGGGAGAGGCGCTTGAGAATCTCTTCCGCGATTTCCTTCGCGTTGCTGGTGTCGATGTCGATGTATCCATCTCCACTGAGAATGCCGAGTTCGGTAACATCTCCAGGGTTTCCGAAGCTGAGGAACATGATTCTCCGTGCCTCCACCGTGGCGAGCATCTGGCGGATGAATCTCCATTCAAGCCGGCACCAACGCTTGGCGGCATACTCCGGACAGAGAAAGAGCACGATCAGCTCCGACTGCGTGCGGTAGAGATTGGGCAGATAGACATCCAAGTCCGGCGCAGCGAATTCCGCCTGGTGGTACTTGTCGTAGAGTACCCGATCCGTGGTGAATTGGGCGGCCAGATGGCCTGCCACCTGTTTCACAAATTCCCGATGCTCGCCCGGAAACGAGAGGGCGACGTCGAAGCGGCGTGGAGTGTCCGCATCTGTACTCATGGCTGGGCAGAGGGATACCAGTCATGGGCAGGCGTAGACAAGGATTTCGCTTTGACGTGGACGATTCAGTAGGACAGGCACCCCTTCTCACCCAGGAACGCGCAGGAGCGTCACCGGCCTTGGAACCGCACCAGCCTCCAAGCTATTGTAGTTGCATGCTGCCGCGAGGAGTTGCCAGCGTTGTTACTGCTGCCACGCACGACCGCGTGGTCATCGGCGACGCCGAGCTGGATCACGCCAGGCGCCATTTCCCCTTGCCGCGCGACCTCCTGCTCAAACTCGTAGAGCGCGTCCTCATGCACCCCACGGCGGTACTCGTTGATGACGCCAAGAGCCCACGGCAATATCGTCTGTTCTATCGATTGGAGGACGGCCGCTACCTGCTGGCCGTTGTGAAGGTCACACGCGCCTTTTTCGCCAGCATGTAACCCAACGGGACGGCGCGTTCGGCGGCGCGCACCGCAAGTTCAGGAGGCTCCTATGATGAAGAAGCCCAGCATCTCGTTCCGCCACTTCGAGGGCTCCGGCCCGTTGTCGGTCTACTGGTACCCGGGGCCATACGGCGACGCCGTAGATGCCAGAAGCGGCGCCGGCGTCGGGTGGTTTGCGCCCAACGGGGAATTGCTCGGCGTCGAGTTCGACGACGTCACCGTTGAGCACGATCACCAAACACTTCCGTTCGCGAATGGAGAGAGCGTTGAAATCGAGGTCAGCCGCGGCAAGGTATCCGTCCGGCGCAAGCGGATTCGAAACGTTGCGTAGCGCACGGAGACCAGGTGCAGCGTTTACTTGCGAGACCGCCAGAGCTGAGCGCCTCAGTCAACGTCGCCGCGCGGCTGCTGCTGCGTCAGGCAGTGGAGTGTTCCCAAACCCCACACGAGGTCGACGGCGTGGATGCCGATGATCTCGCGGGTTGAGAACAGTTTCGCGAGCGTGTCGAGGGCGACACGATCGTGCGGGTCGTTGAAGGTTGGGACCAACACCGACTGGTTGGCGATGTAGAAGTTGGCGTAGCTCGCCGGCAAACGCAGCGCCTCGTATCGAATCGGCTCGGGCATCGGCAGCTCGACGATTGCGAGCGGGCGACCGTCTTGATCGCGCATCGCTTTGAGCCGTCGCAGGTTGTCGGCCAGTGGCGCGTGATTCTCATCGTGTCGGTTCGGTTCGACGACGGTGACGACGGTGCGCGGATCGACGAAACGCGCGAGATCGTCGACGTGACCGTGCGTGTCGTCACCAGCGATGCCGCGGCCGAGCCACAAGATATTCGTCACCCCGAGATGATCGGCCAGAGCTTCCTCGATCTGTTGGCGCGACAAGCGCGGATTGCGTGCTTGGATTGGTGAGAGCAAACACTCTTCCGTCGTCAGCAGCGAGCCGCGGCCGTTGACGTCGATGCTGCCGCCTTCGAGCACGACGCGCTCGCCCTGCACGGTCGGCACGAACCGCGGCAGCCGCAGTCGGCGAGCCAGCTTGGCGTTGACGGCGTCGTCGAGCTGATGGTTGCGATATTTCGCCCAGCCATTGAACCGCCAGTCGGTGATCGCGATCCGACGCCCGCGTCGGACGAAGATGGGACCGAAGTCGCGGGTCCAACCGCGATTGGTCGGGATGATGAAGAACCGGATCTGCCTGAGCGGTACGTACGCCTTGGCCAGTAACCGCCGCACGCGCACGCGCGCAACAACGTCCTTAACGATGATCCGCAGCGGCTCGCTGCGCGCGAGCGCGCGCGCGATCTCGACGTAGACGAAGTGAATCGCGGCGATCTTCCCCGGCCAGTCCGCGCCATGATGCGGCCAGGCAATCCAGGTCGCCGCGTGCGGCTCGAACTCGGCCGGCATGCGGTAGCCGAGTTGCGCGGGGGTTTCGGGTTCGTCGTCGCTGCGCACGGTCGGCTCCACTATCGTCACGCCCGCCGCATGACAACCCTAGCGTGGGCTCAGCGGCTCAGATGCGCGGCTTGACTCGCACGGCGAGCCGTAGTCTGTTCCCGCCATGCCGCGCCGCGCTCCCACACCAAAGCGAGCAGCCGCCCGCCCGACTCCTCCGTCGCGCCGCAAACCCTTGGTGCCACTGAGCGCGGTGCGCGCGTATCTCGTCGCGCAGTCTGAAGTGGTGGCGCCCGAGGACATTCGCACGTTACTCACTCAGGTCGATTCCATTCGCCACAAAGCCAAGCTCGACATGGTGCAGCACCCGCGGTTTCACCGCCAGGTCGATGTCGCGCTGGAACTGTTGGTCGACCACACCGCCGGCGAGTGCCCGCAGATCCCCCTCTACACCGTCAGCTTGCTGGCCGCCGCGCTGTTCTACTTCATCGAGCCAATGGACCTCATCCCCGACTTCATTCCGCGCATCGGTCTGACCGACGATGCCCTCATGCTCGAACTCGCCTGCCAACTCGGCGCCCCGGGCCTCGATCGCTATTGCACGTTCAAGAGCATCGCGACCGACGGTGTGTTCACAAGGCCGGGCACACTCGCACGACGCCGATCGTAGTCTCCAGGGAAGCTGCGCAGGGCTAGCGAGCTTCCCACCAAAGTCGCCCCTCGATACGCCGTCCCTCGATACGAAGCCTTCGGCTTCTACTCGGGACGACTACTCGGGGAAGCGGTGCGGGTCAGGAACTCCAACACCCGTTTGCCCGAGTAGATCGCAAAGCGATCGTATCGAGGGTGCGAAGCGCGCGACCGTGAGAGTCGCGCGGCGGTCGTTACGCGACCAAGTCGGTCGCGCTCTTCTTCTCGATGCCAAGCGCGGCGATCAGCCGCTCGCGGACGTGCTGCGCAGCGGGCTGCCAGTCGCCGTCGGGAACCGGCATGCGTCCGCCGGCGATTTGATCGTGGCCGCCCGCGTGGTGGCTGCCGAGGACCTTTTGCAGCAGCTCGCCGGCGTTGACGTCGCGATTGACCGTGCGCAGCGACACGTACAGCGCGCCCTGATAGTAGCCCATCGCCGCGGTCCATTCGGCCTGATCGAGCCGCAAAAGAAAATCGGCAACTTCAGCCACCATGTCGGGATAGCGCACCTCGCCGATCGAGGTGATCACGGCCTTGTCGTCGTAGATCACCGCCGACTCGATAGCGTCGCGGAAGCCGCGGAAGTACTCGCGCGGCACGCGCGCGTTCTCGATCTTCGCCAGACGCCGCTTGTTGGTGTGCGGATAGAGAAACTGGCTGGCGTGAATGTCCGCCTGCGTCGCTTCGCGGCCAAGGTCTTGGGTTTCCGCCGCGATCCCGTAAAAGAGCGCGGTGGCGATTTTCGGTTCGATTTCCAACCGCGACTCTTGCAGGTACTCGGTGAGAATCGTGGAGGTGGCGCCGTACTCATCACGCAAGTCGAAGAATGGAACCTGATGCGTATCGCAGTAGGCCGGGTGATGATCGATCACCACCGCCGGCGGGAAGCCTTCGGGAAGCGAGTTGTTGGTACGCCCCGGTTGCGTGTCGACCAACGCGACGACGGTGTCGCGCGCGAACGGAATGTCGCCGACCGGAACGAGATTGATGTTGAGGTAGGTTAGCATCGCGCGGTTCTCTGCCCGCCCGACGATCCCGCCGAGGGCGATGACGGAATCCTTCCCGAGCCGATGCTTGACGATGTACTGTAGCGTCGCGGCGCTGGCGAGCGCGTCGGGGTCCGGGTTGTCGTGCGGCAGGATGACAAACGGGCCGGCCTGCTCCACCACGTCGAGGAGAGCCCCGAGCGCCCCTTTACCCGAGTTATTGGGCATACGCGGCGGTTATAGTCCGCCCCGTGCCGCGCTCGCAACCGGCGCGAGCGAGCGATGACTCGACCTCATCGACTCGACGACTCGACGTGGCCCTGCAGCTCCGCGCGGGCCGCCATGTGCGCGGCGCGCAGACCGGCGAGCTGGCCGTCTTCGTAGTTGAACTCCGGATCGCGCACGAGCGCGGGAAAATCGTGCGGGTTGCGGAGATCCTCGGACGTGAGATCGGGAACCACTTCACGCGCCATGCGCAGCAGCTTGCTCTCCTGCTGCGCGATCATTTGCGTGAACAGCCGATCGAGCGCGGCGAGCGTGTCCTCGGCCACCGACACGATCCATCCGATCTAGGCGAGTAAGGCGGCGAAGCGGCGCAGCAGGTTCGCGCGCACCGACTCCGGCACTTCGTCGTCGGGCGCGCGCGTCAGCGTGCTGTGATACCACTGGCACGCCGCCACGTAGAAGTAGTCGAGCACAACATCGAAGACGATGCGGACGGTCAACGCGAACTCATCCTCGCGCAGCGCCAGTACCGATTGCTCGTCGTCGAGAAAGACGCCGGGCGTGTGCATCGCGCGAAAGACATTGACCCGCAGCCCCACGCATTCGTGCAGACTCGCGTATGGTGCTGCGTCGAGCAACCGCTGACTCACGTTCCCCTCCCCCGTGAACTGCGCATGACCGGCTCGTGTACTTGACGGCGGCATGCTATCCAGTTTGAGAAGTCAATTGCAAGGATGAATTTGCCATGAGCACCACACCGCCGGTCGTCGCGCCGGAACGATTCTTCCTCGATCGCTTCGGCTTGAGTCAGAGTCTGCTCGAACAGATCGTCGGCGGCGCGATCGCGCGCCAAGCCGACTTCGCCGATCTCTACTTCGAGTTTCGTACCGTCGAGAGCTTCAGTCTCGAAGACGGCATCGTCAAGAAGGCCAACAAGAACGTCTCGCAAGGCGTCGGCGTGCGCGTGGTTGCGGGCGACAAAACCGGCTACGCCCATTCCGACGACGTCACGGTCGAGAACCTGCAACTGGCGGCGCGCAGCGCGCAAGCGATCGCGCAAGAAGGCGGCGCGAGCCAGTCGGTCGCGATTCGCGGACAGACATTGGGGCACGACCTCTACCAACTCGATCATTCACCGCTCGACGTCGCGCTGAACGAGAAGATCGCGCTACTGAACCAGATCGACATCGCCGCGCGGCGCCACGATCCACGCATCAAAAACGTGTTCGCGTCGCTCGGCGTCGAGCGCAAACTGGTGCTGATCGCCGGCTCGGCCGGCTTCATCGTCGGCGACGTGCAACCGCTCCTGCGCCTGAATGTCACCTGCATCGCGGAGGAAGGCTCGCTGCGCCAGCACGGCACGTACGGCGGCGGCGGCCGCGTCGAGTTCGACTTTCTCACCGAAGGCGAGCGTTACCTGCGCTTCGCGCGCACTGCCGCCGAGCAAGCGCTGCGCAACCTGCACGCGGTCGACGCGCCGGCTGGATCGCTCACCGTCGTCCTTGGGCCAGGCTGGCCCGGCGTCTTGCTGCACGAAGCCGTCGGTCATGGACTCGAAGGCGATTTCAATCGCAAGGGCACGTCGGCGTTCGCCGGTTGCATCGGCGAGCGCGTGGCCTCGGAGCTCTGTACCGTGGTTGACGACGGCACGATCGCGAATCGTCGCGGCTCGCTCAACGTCGACGACGAAGGCACACCGACCGGTCGCACCGTACTGATCGAGAAAGGCATCCTGCGCGCCTACCTGCAGGATCGCCTCAACGCGCGCTTGATGGGCGTGCCGCTCACCGGCAACGGGCGGCGCGAGAGTTTTGCGCACCTGCCGATGCCGCGCATGACCAACACCTTCATGCTCGCCGGTGACTCGACGAAGGACGAAATCATTCGCTCGGTCGATCACGGCCTCTACGCGGCGTACTTCGGCGGCGGACAGGTGGACATCACCAACGGCAAGTTCGTCTTCTCGGCCACCGAGGCGTACCTGATCGAAGGTGGGCAGATCACGCGGCCGGTGAAAGGCGCCACCTTGATCGGCAGCGGACCCGAGGCGCTCAAGCGCGTCAGTATGGTCGGCAACGACCTGCAGCTCGACGAGGGCATCGGCACCTGCGGCAAAGATGGGCAGTCGGTCCCGGTCGGCGTTGGGCTGCCAACCATTCGCATCGACGGTATCACCGTGGGTGGAACGCGCACATGAGCGCGCAGGCCCTCGAAGACATCGCTGAGGTGTTGCTCACCGCGGCGAAGCGCCACGGCGCTACCAGCGCTGACGTTGTGGTCGCCGAGGGCGATTCGCTGTCGGTCGGCGTTCGCTTGGGCGAAATCGAAAAGATCAAACGTGCGCGCGCCAAGCATCTCGGCTTGCGCGTGTTCGTCGGGCAATCGACCGCGATCTCCGCCACCGCCGACTTCAGCCGCGACTCGCTGACACAGCTAGCGGAAGAAACCTGCGCCCTGGCGCGCGTCACTGCACCGGACCCGTTCGGCGGTCTGCCGCCAGCGGAGGATCTCGCCCGTGCGATTCCCGATCTCGACCTGTACGATCCCGACGCGGAAACCGTCACACCCGAGCACGGAATCGAGCTGGCGCGTCGCGCCGAAGACGCCGCGCGCGGCGCAGACCCACGCATCACCAATTCCGAAGGCGCAGAGTTCGGCGCCGGACACGATCGCGTGCTCTATGCCTCCAGTACCGGATTCGTCGGCGGCTATCGCGATTCCGGTTTCTCGCTGTCGGCGGTACCGATCGCCACCGAGAACGGCAGCATGCAACGCGACTACTGGTATTCGTCACACCGCAAGCTGGCCGCGCTCGAATCGCCCGAAGCTATCGGCCGCAAAGCCGCCGCGCGCACGGTGCGCCGCCTCGGTGCGCGCCAAGTGCCGACCTGCGAAGTCCCCGTCGTCTTCGACCCCGAGACCGCGGGGAGTCTGTTGCGCCACTTGGCCGGCGCGGTGTCGGGCTATTCACTCTACAAGGGCAGCTCGTTCCTCATCGGTAAGTTGGGCGAGCGCATTGCCCCGGAGTTTCTCACCGTGTACGACGATGGCACGCTCGTCGGTGGACTCGGCTCGAAGCCGTTCGACGGCGAAGGTCTCGCGACGCGGCGCAACACCATCATCGACCGCGGCGTGTTGACCAGCTACCTGTTCGATACCTACTCCGCCCGCAAGCTCAGCAGCCGCAGCACCGGCAGCGCCAGTCGCTCGATCGGCGATGCGCCGCACGTGGGCACCACCAACATGTTTCCAGTTGCCGGTACGTTGTCGGCGGCGGAGATCATTCGCAGCGTACCGGCGGGACTCTACGTCACTGAGTTGATCGGCATGGGTGTCAACCCGGTGACCGGAGACTACTCGCGCGGAGTCGTCGGTCAGTGGATCGTCAACGGCGAGTTGGCATACGCGGTGGAAGAGATCACCATCGCCGGCAACCTGTTGGAGATGTTCCGCACCATCGAATGCCTCGGCAGCGATCTCGATCTGCGACATTCGGTTTCGGCGCCGACCATCAAGATCGCGCGCATGACCGTCGCTGGAACTTGAGAGCGGCGGGCGTTCGTCAAAACCTACCGGCTCCGGTATAACTCGCCACGTATGCGGCGGTGGGTGGTAGCGGCCGCGGCCGTGACCGCGATTGGGCTGTCCGGATGCGGGCTGTTCGGAGGCCCGCGCCCTGCGTCGAGCAGCGCCGTTACCGGCACAACCCAGACCGGCATCGCGTCGTGGTACGGCCCAGGCTTTCATGGCAACCCAACGTCGAGCGGCGAGATCTTCGACCAAGACGAGTTGACCGCCGCGCACCAGACGCTGCCATTGGGCACGCGCGTCGCGGTCACCAACATGGAGAACGGCCGCTCGGTTGAAGTTCGCGTCAACGATCGCGGGCCGTTCGTCGACGGTCGCATTATCGATCTGTCGCATGCCGCGGCACGATCGCTCGGCATGATCGGACCAGGCACCGCCCCCGTCCGACTCGAAGTGCTCGGCCAGCGGAACGCCCGGACGGAGACCGCGGCATTCGCGCTCCAAGTCGGTGCGTTCGCCGATCCGCGCAACGCGGAACAGCTCAAAGCCAGCCTGGAGAAGCGATTCGCCTATGTCCGTGTGGCGACGCTCAAGGGCGAGCAAGGGTGCTACTACCGCGTACGCGTGGGACGGTTTGCGCGACGAGTTGACGCGGTCGAGATCGCGCGCACGATCACACCGCTCGGGTTGCCCACCGTGATCGTCGAAGATCCGGGACCGTGAAGCGCGCCGACACCGATATCCTGCCGAAGCTCTGGAGTCCCAGCCTCGAAGCGCTCGCGCTGCTGGCGGTCACGTTGCCGCTGGCGCTGTACGCGCGCGAGCCCGCTCTCTGGTTTTTGGTACCGTTCGCCGTCATCACGATGCAACGGCGCACCTATGCCGACTACGGATTGGATTTCTCAGCGCGCACGATGTGGGGCACACCACGATTCCATCTGCTGACCTGTGCGATCATCTTCGTCCCCTACGCGATGGGACATATCCTGTTGGCGCGCGTGTGGTTCGGGCAACACTTCACGTTCGCCCTGCCGGAACGGTTACCGATGTTGTTGTGGGACCAGCTGCTGGGAGTCGCGCTGCCGGAGGAGTTCTTCTTCCGCGGCTATTTGCAGTCGCAACTGAACGCGAGTTTCGGCCGCCCCTACCGCACGTTCGGCGCCGCGTGGGGTCTCGGCCTGGTGTTCGGCGCGGCGCTGTTCGCACTCTGCCACGTCCCGTTGGGCGGGCCCGGACAACTCATCGTCTTCTTTCCCGGACTATTGTACGGCTGGCTGCGTGAGCGTACCGACAACGTCTTGGTGCCGACGGTCTACCACGCGGTGAGCAACGTGCTGCTCAAGACGATGCTGCTGAGTCTCCACTAACGGCTGCGGACCGTTCTCGGGACGCGTTACCTAATTAACGATCAACGACCTTTCGCCGGCACGGATCTGGGCTCCAGCTGGCCACTCAGGCCCGCGTTTTCCCCGTCGGCACGCACTGGCGTGTGGCGTGTTGATTGCTTAGAGCAGTGCCATTCGACGGAGGGGTCGAGGTATGGATATCACGCAGTTACTCACGTTCGCACATCAGCAAGGCGCCTCGGACGTTCATCTGAGCGCTGGCGAACCGCCGATGTTGCGTCTGCACGGGGACATGAAGCGGCTCGAACACGCTGCCCTGGGGGCGGAAGAGACCCGGCATATGGTGTTCGACATCATGTCGGACTCGGTACGCAAGGCCTACGACGAGACCCACGATGTCGATTTTTCCTTCGAGTTGGGCGATCTGGCGCGCTTCCGCGTCAACGTCTTTCGCCAACGCAAAGGCGATGCTGCGGTGTTCCGGCTCATCCCGTCAAAAGTCATGACCATGGACCAGCTCAGCCTGCCCCCGATCTTGAAGGACATCTGCGAAAAGGAGAAGGGACTGGTGTTGGTGACCGGTCCGACCGGCTCGGGTAAATCGACGACGCTGGCGGCCATGATCGACTTCATTAACATTACCTACGAAGGTCACATTCTGACCATCGAAGATCCGATCGAGTTCGTCCACGAATCGAAGAAGTGCCTGATCAACCAGCGCGAACTGGGCCCGCACACGCAGTCGTTTGCCAACGCATTGCGCGGCGCGCTGCGCGAGGATCCCGACGTGATTCTGGTCGGCGAAATGCGCGACCTCGAAACCATCTCGCTGGCGTTGACCGCGGCCGAAACCGGGCATTTGGTGTTCGCCACCGTCCACACCTCGAGCGCACCGAAGACGGTGGACCGAGTCATCGACGTGTTCCCTGCCGCGCAGCAAGAGCAAATCCGCACGATGTTTGCGGAGTCGATTCAGGCGGTCATCACCCAGACGTTGCTGAAGCAGCGCGTCGGCGGACGCATCGCGGCGTTGGAGATCCTGATGGGCACGCCGGCGGTGCGCAACCTAATCCGCGAAGGCAAGGTCCACCAGTTGCCATCGGCCATGCAGACGGGTCAGAATGTCGGCATGCAGACGCTGGACATGGCGCTGGTCGATCTGGTCAACAAGAACATGGTGACCATTGAAGAGGCGCAGTCCAAGACCCTGACCCCCAACTTGTTCAAAGCCGCCGGTGGAGAAGCGCGAGCGAAGCTCGTACCGCCGCCCCGCTCCGCCAGCCCGCTGGTCGGACGCGCGTGACCAATCGATGCACGACATCCGAACGCTCCTGAGCGAGATGGGCGTGCGTGGCGCGTCCGACCTGTATCTCACCGCCGACAGTCCACCGGTGTTGCGCATCGAAGGCATCACGGAGAACTACGGGGACGAAATCCTCACCGCGCCCGAGGTCGAAGAGCTCGCCAACGCGGTAATGACCGAGCGCCAGCGTGCCACGTTCGAAGAGCGGCTCGAGATGAACCTCGCGTTGGCGTCCGGCCGGCTCGGCCGCTTTCGCGTCAACGTCTTCCGCCAACGCGGCGCGGTCGCCGTCGTAATCCGCCAAATCAAAACGCAGATTCCCAGCATCGACGAACTGTGCTTACCCGCAGTGCTGAAACGCATTGTGCTCAGTCGCCGCGGACTCGTGCTCGTCACCGGAGCCACCGGCTCCGGTAAATCGACGACCCAGGCCGCGATGATCGACTACCGTAACGATCACACCCGCGGTCACATCGTCACGATCGAAGATCCAATCGAATTTGTCCACCCGCACAAACACTGCCTCATCAGCCAACGCGAAGTCGGCTTCGACACCGTCTCGTTCAGCGAGGCCCTGCGTAACACCTTGCGCCAGGCACCGGACTTGATCCTGATCGGCGAAGTGCGCGACCTCGAGACGATGGAAGCCGCCATCACCTTCGCCGAGACCGGCCACCTGTGCGTCGCGACCCTCCACTCCAACAATGCCAACCAGGCGATCGAGCGGGTGATGAACTTCTTCCCGGCGATGCGTCACCCGGAAATTTTCCTCCAACTGTCGCTCAATCTGCGCGCGATCATCTCGCAGCGCCTGGTGCAGGGGGTCGATGGCAAACGGGTCGCTGGGCTCGAGATCCTGATCGATACGCCGCGCATCCGCGACCTGATCAAGAAGGGTGAGGTCGACGTCCTCAAAGACGCCATGCAGCAGAGCATGCTCGAAGGCGGGCAGACATTCGACCAGGCGCTCTACGATCTCTACGCCGAGGGTCGAATCACCGAAGAGCACGCGCTGGCCAACGCCGACAGCGCGAACAATCTGCGCATCCGCATCAAAAACCTCGACCTGCGCGAAGCCGCCAAGGCCGATGCCGGCAAGCCCTCTCGGCACAGCAAGCCTGACAAGGACGATTTGCGTATCGAAGGCGTCCCGACTGTCAACGTCCGCCGCCTGTAAGGACCCGCGCCCGCGCTCAGTGGCCGGTTCGCGCCAACAAAATCCGCTTCGCGCTGCCGGCCACCGCCGAGGGAATGTTTTTACTCTTGGCGAGCAGACGGAGTTCGCGCTCACTCAGTGAGTTGACGAATTTCAACGCCACCGCGATTGGGGTCTTGGGGTTGCCGACCAACGCACTGCGTATCTGCGGATTGCGACCCCACTCCTTGTCGTCGCCGATGATGCGCAGCAGGTCCGCATCGATATTGCGGTTGCGTGAGACGGCTACGATCTCATCGTCGGTGATGCGGGGATTCTGCATGACGAAGCGCGGCACGATGTGGCTGGCATCGCGGATCAGGATGTTGCGCGCATCGCGATTGCCTTTCAACGCGAGCTTGATCTTCTCGCCGACGGTCAATCGCATGACTTGATTGTACAGGCTCTCGTTGATCTTCGGTTCCACCGGTTCGCCAGCGATCAACTCCTCGGGCGCGACTGGGGCCGGGCGTGGCGCCGATGCGGGCTCTGGATCTTCGATCAAGACTTCGGGCAACTGATATGGATCCTCGCCGCGGTCGATCTGGTCGACGAGCGCAGCGAGTTCTTCGGCGCTGATCTCACCTGCCATTAGGCTTTCGCGGCGCGCGCCGCCTCCGCTTCTTTGACGATCTTCTCGGTGAGGTGCGCCGGCACTTCGTCGTAGTGATCGAACCCGATCGTGAACGAACCCCGGCCACTCGTCATCGAGCGCAGGTCGGCGGCGTACTTGAGCACTTCCGCCATCGGAACGAGCGCACGAATCACCTGTCCACCCGCTTTGGTGTCCACACCGAGCACCTTGCCGCGACAACTGTTGAGGTCACCGATGACGTCACCCATGCAATCGTCCGGCACGGCGATCTCCATGGTCATCACGGGTTCGAGCAGGATCGGCTTGGCCTGGCTCATCGCGGCCTTGAACCCGAGCGACGCGGCGATCTTGAACGCCATTTCCGAGGAATCGACGGCATGAAACGAACCGTCGTACAGCGTCGCGCGGACATCGACCACCGGGTAATGCGCCAGAATGCCTTCGCCGAGCGCTTCGCGGATGCCCTTTTCCACTGCCGGAATGAATTGCCGCGGGACCACGCCGCCGACTATAGCATCGACGAACTCGAAGCCGCTACCGCGCGGCAGCGACTCGACCTTGAGCCAGGTGTCGGCGAACTGTCCGCGACCGCCCGATTGTTTCTTGAGTTTGCCCTGCGCCTCGGCGCGGCCCTTGATCGTCTCGCGATACGGAACCTTGGGCGCCTTGAGAGTGACCTCTACACCATACTTGCGCTTGAGCTTCTCGACCGCCACCTCGATGTGCAGCTGTCCGACACCCGACAGGATGATCTCGCGCGTCTCCGCATCGCGCGTCACGTGCAGCGTGAGATCTTCCTCCATCATCTTGTGCAGCGCCAGGGTCGCCTTCTCTTCGTCGCCCTTCGACTTGGGTTCCACCGCGAAGGACATCGACGTGGGGATCTCGATCAAGCCGGGATACAGGATGGGCGCCTTTTCATCCGCCAACGTATCGCCCGATGCGGTTTCCTTGAGCTTTGGCACCGCAACGATCTCGCCCGCGATCGCGTACGCGATTGCTTGCTGCTTCTTGCCTTCGAGTTTGAACAAGTGGCCGAAGCGCTCCTTGGCGTCGCGGCTGACGTTGAGCACCGTCGCGTCGGCGTTGACCCGGCCCGACAACACGCGAAACACCGAGAGCTTGCCGGCGAACGGATCGACGATGGTCTTGAACACCAGCGCGGAGAACGGCTCATCGATCGCCGGGCGACGGCTGATCGGTTCGCGTATTTTGGGATCGCGGCCCTCGGCCTCGCCCCGATCGGCGGGTGACGGCAAGTACGAAACGATCGCGTCGAGCAACGGGGGAATGCCGATGTTCTTCGCCGACGAACCGCACAACACCGGCACCAGTTTGCCCGCGACCGTACCCACGTGCAGGGCGTGTTGGATCTCCTCGGTGGTCAACGCGCCCGCGTCGAGATATTTTTCGAGCAACTCATCGTCGGCTTCCGCCACCAGTTCCATGAGCTGCTCGCGCGCCGCCTTGGCGTCGGCCTGCATGTCGGCGGGAATCGGCTCCTCCGCCATCGTGCCGTTCTCCTTCGCCACCAGCGCACGCATACCGACGAGGTCGATCACACCGCGAAACGTCTCCGCGGCGCCGAGCGGCAATTGAATCGGCACCGCCTTCGCACCGAGGATCGTCTTGAGATCGTCGACCGCCGCTGCGAAGTCGGCACGTTCACGATCCATCTTGGTCACAAACGCGATGCGCCCGAGTTGCAACTGATCGGCACGCTGCCACAGATTCTCGGCTTCGACTTTGATCTCGCCGTGCGCCGCAGCCAACACGAACACCAACCCGCTGGCGGCGCACATGCACGCCAGGGCGTCGGGGACGAAGTTGGCGTAGCCCGGCATGTCGAGCAGCGTGACATCGTGCTTACGCCAGGTCAGGTGATGAAACGCGGTGGTCAGTGTGAGTTGTCGACGCACTTCCTCCGGCTCGTGGCCGAAGGCGGAGGTGCCGTCATCGAGCCGCCCGATGCGTGTCGTGGCGCCGCCATCGAACAGCATGGTTTCTCCGAGGGCGGTCTTGCCGACACCGCCCTGACCAACAATGCCAAGGTTGCGAATCGATCCAACGTCCTCGACGGGCATAGTCCCTCCAAGTCAGTTTCCGACACGATTGCGTTCAAAAATCAGCCGCAGACCTTCCAGCGTGAGAAACTCGTCCACCTCTTCGATGGTTTCCGATTCCGGCGCCAACAGACCGGCGAAGCCGCCCGTCGCGATCACACGCCCACGCACGCCCTGTTCTTTCCGAATCCGCTCTACCAAGCCATCGACCATCGCCACATAGCCATAGATCAAACCGGATTGAATGGCATTCACCGTATTGCGCCCGACCACGTGCTTGGGCTTGGCCAACTCGACCCGGTAAAGCTTGGCGGCGCGCTCGAACAACGCCTCGCTGGCGATGCCCAACCCCGGCGCGATGATGCCGCCGACGTACTCGCCCTTCTCCGAAATGTAGTCGAAGATCGTCGCGGTACTGAAATCCACGACGATGGTGGTGGTCCGCGTGCGCTCGAACGCGGCGATGGCGTTGACGATGCGGTCGGCACCGACTTCGCGCGGGTTGTCGTAGAGAATCGGCATGCCGGTCTTGACGCCAGGCCCGATGAACAGCGGCGCCGTGCCGAGGTAGTCGCGGCACATTGCCTCGATCACACCCGTCATCGCCGGCACCACGCACGACACAGCGATGCCCGCGACCTGCGGTCCGAACTCCGCGCCGAGCAAGCCGCGGACGAGGAAACCGTATTCGTCGGCGGTTCGTTCCACGTCGGTCATCACCCGCCAATGCCGCCGCAAGCGCCTGCCCTCGTACAGTCCGAGCAGAGTCTGCGTGTTGCTTACGTCGATGGCCAGAAACATGGGCGCGGCTCCACTCCTCAGTTCATCGCGTTGCGCTTGTAGATCAGCCGAATGCCATCGAGGGTGAGGAACTCGTCGACTTCGTCAATGGTCGCCGATGCGGGCGCGAGCAAACTCGAGAACCCGCCGGTCGCGATGATGCGGGCCGTAACGCCGCACTCGCGCTGAATGCGCGCGACCAGTCCGTCGATCATCGCCACGTAGCCGTAGAACAGTCCCGATTGAATCGCGGTCATCGTGTTGCGGCCGACGACCTGCGATGGCTGGCTCAGCTCGACCCGCGAGAGCAGCGCGGCGCGGGCGAACAGCGCGTCACTCGCGATGCCGACGCCCGGGGCGATGACTCCGCCGATGTACTCGCCGTCGGCCGAGATGTATTCGAACTTGGTCGCCGTGCCGAGATCGACCACGATGGTAGCAGCGTGTGTCCGCTCGTAGGCCGCGACCGCGTTCACGATGCGGTCGGCGCCGAGTTGGCGCGGGTCGTCGTACAGGATCGCCATACCGGTCTTGATGCCGGGCCCGACGAAGAGCGGCGCCAGCCCCAAGTAGTCGTGGCACACGGTGGCGATCGTTCCAGTCATCGCCGGCACCACCGAAGCCACCGCGACGCCGGCGAGGCCGCTCCCGGTCGATTCGCCGAGCAGACTGCGCAACAGAAACCCGTACTCATCGGCGGTGCGCGCGGGCTCGGTGACCAACCGCCAGTGGCGCTGCAACCGCGCACCGTCGTAGAGCCCGAGCACCGTGTTCGAGTTGCCGATGTCGATGGCGAGCATCATGGCTGACTTAGTCGGTCCTCGCCTCTCGCAATTGATCGTAGCCACCCAACACGGTCACGTCGCCCGCCACCACGCGGCACTCGCGGCCATCGGCGCCACGCACGCGCAAGGCTCCATCATCGGCCAAGCCCAGCGCGACCCCCTCGATACGTTCCGACTTTCCATGCACATCGCTCTGCACCACAATCGGCTGGTCCGTCAAACACGAGAAGCGCTCCCATTCGGGCGCCAACGTCGCAAACCCATCGCGCTGCCATTGATCGTAGCGTGCCTCGCAGCGGTTCAACAGCCGCGCCGTGAAGCGTGCGCGATCGATCGCCGCGCCGGTGATCATCGACAGCGAGGTGGCGATGCCGCGCACCGCGGGTGGAAAATCCTCGGGCGCGCTGTTGAGGTTGACACCGATGCCGGGGATGACGAAACGGACGCCGGACTCGTCCGCCACCATCTCGGTGAGAATGCCCGCCAGCTTGCGCCCGCCGCTGACCAGATCGTTCGGCCATTTGATCGCGACGTTCGATGTCCACTCGCGGACGGTCTCGGCGGCGGCGAGACCCACAACCAAGGTGAGCTGTGGAATCACTTCGGACGGCAGCCTCGGCCGCAACACCAACGACAGATAGAGATTGCGCTGCGGCGGCGACACCCACTGCCGGCCCAGCCGTCCACGCCCGCGGCGTTGACTCTCCGCGATCACCACGGTGCCCTCTTCCGCGCCCGCCTCGGCCAACTCGCGCGCGGTTGTGTTGGTCGAGTCGACCTCCTCGAACACGTGCAGGCGGCGACCGAAGCGCCGCGTCGTCAGGTGCGGCTCGATGTCGGTGGCCTGCATGCCATTCACCCCGCGCCTCTTCCAGAAAGAGTAGGGGGAGAGATCTTCATGCTGAAGTCGAACGCGGCGGCGGAATGCGTCAGCGCGCCGACCGAAATCAGATCGACCCCCGCGGCGGCGACTGCCCGCACGCGTCCGAGAGTCATGTTGCCCGACGCTTCAACCAGCGCGAGGCCGCCGATCTGCTTCACCGCAGCGGTGGTCATCGCCACGTCCATGTTGTCGAGCAAGATGCAGTCGGCGCCGGCCGCCAACGCCTCTTCGACTTGTTCGAGCGTGCCGCACTCGATCTCGATCTTGAGCGTGTGCGGCGCGCCGGCGCGCGCACGCTCGACCGCCGCGGCGACTCCGCCGGCGGCGGCGATGTGATTGTCTTTGATCAGAATGCCGTCGGAGAGATTGAAGCGATGATTGCCGCCGCCACCGACGCGCACCGCATATTTCTCCAGCAGGCGCAGACCCGGCAGCGTTTTGCGCGTGTCGACAATGCGGCAACGCGTGCCGTCTACCGCTTGCACAAACGCGTTGGTGAGCGTGGCGATGCCCGAGAGGTGCTGCAAGAGATTGAGCGCAACCCGTTCACCGTTCAGCAACGCGCGAGTCTTGCCGCTCAGCGCCGCCACCACCGCGCTCTCTTCGAGCGGATCGCCGTCCTGATAGTGCGGCTCGATCCTTACATCGCCGAGGACATCGTAGACGCGCTGCACGAGCGGCAAGCCGGCGAGCAATCCGCCCTGCTTGGCAATGATGTACGCGGTCGAACGGCTATTCGCGGCGACGGTGAGCGCCGTAGTTACATCGCCGGAACCGAGGTCTTCCGTCAACGCGGCTCTGACTAAGTCGACAACGGCAGGCAGGCTGAGCACGTCGTCCATCAACAAGTCCGTTCACGACCCGCGCCGCAAGGTCTCCAAGTGTCTCGTCAAGGTGGCGCTGCGCTCCGCCAATGCCGCGGCACGCGCGCGTTCTTTCTCGACCACGTCGGCCGGCGCTTTGGCGACGAAGTCGGGGCGGCCGAGTTTGGCATCCACCGACTGCAGATCCTTGCTCACTTTCTTGAACTCGTTCTCCAAGCGCTTGCGCACTTCGGCCGGATCGACCGCGCCGCGCAGCGGCACGAACACTTCGCCGACCTCGGGCACCACCGCCGAAGGTTCGTCCGGTGGCCGCTCCGACGCGGCGAGCACATCGATGCTGGTCACGCGGGCCAGCGCCTTCAAGTACGGCTCGTAGACCGCGACACCATCGGCTCCCGCGCTCGGCGCAATGCGCGCCGTCACCGCAGTCGTCGGGGCAATGCCGAGCTCCGCACGGATGTTGCGGATGGCGCGCACGATGTCGATCATGCGCGCCACCGCCGCATCGGCGGCGGGATCACGCAGCGCGTCATCCGCCACCGGATAAGGCGCCACCATGATGCTGTCCGATGAACGCGCGAGCGGGAGCGCTTGCCAGATCTCTTCGGTAACGAACGGCATGAACGGATGGAGTAGGCGCAGAATCTGTTCGAGCGTGTGCAGCAACACCGAGCGTGTTCGCTCTTT
Organism: Deltaproteobacteria bacterium; assembly: GCA_016178705.1. Lineage (NCBI taxonomy): Bacteria > Pseudomonadati > Myxococcota > Myxococcia > Deltaproteobacteria bacterium. Next base: position 127,280 of record JACOST010000008.1, read on the forward strand.
GGCCGCCGCGTCGTCGCCGTAAAGGCTGAGCTTGCTGAGCTCGACAAACCAATCGCAGAACTCGCCCCAGATGAACCGATAGAGCGTCATCGCCGCTTCGTTGAAGCGATACGCGTCAAGCGACGCCCGCACTTCGTCAGTCACCGCCTGCATGCGGGACAAAATCCATCGCTCAGGTAAATCCAACATCACCAAATCCGCACTGCCTACTGCCGTCTGCTCACTGCCTACTGCTTCCAGGTTCATCATGCAGAAGCGCGCGGCGTTCCAAATCTTGTTGGCGAAGTTGCGGCCGAACTCGACGCGATCGTCGGCGAAGCGCACGTCCTCGCCCAGCGGCGCGGCCGACACGATTGTGAAGCGCAGCGCGTCGGCGCCGTAAGTGTCGATGACCTGCAACGGATCGGGCGAGTTGCCGAGCGACTTCGACATCTTCCGTCCCTGCATGTCGCGCACGATGCTGGTGAAGAAGACGTCTTGGAACGGACACTCACCCATGAACTCGTAGCCCGCCATCACCATGCGCGCGACCCAGAAGAAAATGATGTCGGCGGCCGTGATGAGCGTATCGGTCGGATAGAAGCGGCGCAGCGTCGGCGTCTCGTCCGGCCAGCCCATGGTAGAGAACGGCCACAGCCACGAGCTGAACCAGGTGTCGAGCACGTCGTCGTCTTGATGAATCTTCGCTGAGCCACACTGCGCGCAGTGTGTCGGGTCTTCGCGCGCCACTGTCAGCTTTGGGCAGTTGTCGCAGTACCACACCGGGATGCGATGGCCCCACCACAATTGGCGGCTGATGCACCAGTCGCGGATGTTAGTCATCCAATGGAGGTACACCCCCACCCAGCGTTCGGGGTAGAAGCGCAGGCGGCCGCTCTTGATCGCTTCGATCGCGGGCCGGGCGAGCGGCTCCATGCGCACAAACCACTGATCTGACAGATACGGCTCGATGATCGTGTCGCAGCGCTCGCAGCGTCGCACCGGCACGCGATACGGTTCAGTCTTCACCAACAACCCGTGCGCTTCGAGATCGGCGACGATGCGTTTGCGCGCCTCGAAGCGATCGAGACCGCGATAGGCGCCGCCGTTGTCGTTGATGTGGCCGTCGGTGGTCATGATGCACAGCGGCTCGAAATGATGGCGCTGGCCGATGTCGAAATCGTTGGCGTCATGCGCTGGCGTGACCTTCACCGCGCCGGTGCCGAAGGCCGGATCGACGGCGTCGTCGGGGACCACCGGGATCGGCCGGTTCATCAGCGGCAGGATCACGTTGCGACCAAGCAGGCCGGCGTAGCGCGCGTCGCTCGGATGCACCGCAACGCCGGTGTCGCCGAGCATGGTTTCGGGACGCGTGGTTGCGACCACGACGCCCGGGCCACCGTCTTCAGCGGGGTAGCGGATGTGCCACAGGCTGCCGTTCTCGCCGCCTTCGGTGGTGATGGCTTCTTCGTCGGAGAGCGCAGACTGGCAGCGCACGCACCAATGGATGATGCGATGGCCCTTGTAGATGAGGCCCTTCTCGTACAGTCGGACGAACACTTCGCGCACCGCGCGCGACAGGCCGGGGTCCATGGTGAAACGTTCGCGCCGCCAGTCGCACGAGGCTCCGAGGCGGCGCAGTTGGAGGAGGATCGTGCTGCCGTATTTTTCTTTCCAACCCCACACGCGTTCGAGAAATTGCGCGCGCCCGAGGGTATGACGATCGAGTCCTTCTTTCGCGAGCGCCTTCTCGACCACGTTCTGCGTCGCGATGCCGGCGTGATCGGTGCCTGGCATCCACAGCGCGACCTTGCCGTTCATCCGCTGGTAGCGGATCAGGATGTCTTGCAGCGCGTTGTTGAGCACGTGCCCCATGGTGAGGCTGCCGGTGACGTTGGGCGGCGGGATGACGACGCAGAAGCGCGCGCCCGGCTGGTTCTCGTCGGCGTGAAAGTAGCCTCGATCTTGCCAGAACTCGTACCAGCGCCGTTCGACGGTGGCGGGATCGTACGTCTTATTCAGCTCGGCCATGGGCGAAACAGATGCGTGCTGTCGCTACCGGAATCGAGTGCGCTGAGCAAGTGATGGTAGGCAGCTTCTGGTCTGTGGTTTCTGGTTTCTGGTCTGTGGTTTCTGGTCTCTGGCTTTCAGCTTTCGGCTTTCCGCTTTCAACTTCTTCCCTGCCTAGGTAGTGTCTCAGTTTGAAAATTCAACGGGCTTGGAACGACCCGGCAATCGTGCGATCTTGTCCGCATGCCGAAGGGACCGCAAGGCCAGCGCAGACCCGCCGACGTGATCGGCAACGCGGTCCACGTGATGCGGATTGCGACCGGCGAGATTGAGGATACGCCACGCGACCCCGGCAAAGAGTACATGCGCAAGGGTGGGCTGAAGGGCGGGAAGGCGCGGGCGGCGACGCTCAGCAAGAAACGGCGGACGCAGATTGCAAAAAATGCCGCTCGGGCACGATGGGAGAAACCGTGAACCAAAACAAACAACGAAATTGCGGCGTGGTAGGCAACTTGCTGTCGTCTCCGAACATGGCGGATACAGTCGAACGAGTCGTTCTCTTGGCCGAGATCGAAAAGGGCCTCCGGAGTCGCGTTGCTGGAATTGACGGATGGCTGGCTGAAATTGGTAGCTCCTGTAAAACGGACCAGCGTCATTGCGAAGAGGGGACGGTCGAGCGCGCCTATTGGCACTACGGCTATGCCGTAGCGATCAAGGACGTGCTCGACCTCCTTCAGTCAGCGGCGATGCCGATCAACTAAGCACCACACGCCGGGCAGTGGTTCCAGGCGTAAGGCTTCGCCGGATGGATCTCGTTGTCCAGCCGCCCCTGCGCACCACCGAATGCATGGTAGAGGAGGCATTCCTTTTCGTAAGCGGCCGTTGCATTAGGAAAGTGGCCGTACATGAAGTACCGGTATTTGCCGATCCAATCCTTCAGACGGCCGTTCAAGTCGTCGTCGGATCGTCCGGCATAGCGAATGGTCAGCGAGTTATCGGGAAGGAGCACATCACCAAGAAGATAAGCGCCGATCGACCTGCTGACGTTCGCATCAATTTCTGAGCGTGTCAGGCTAAAGATTCCGGAAAGACCAGTTGCAATTGCCATTGCAAACCTCATCATCTGCGGTTCGTGACCGCCGTAAAGGACTTGCCAGGAATTCATGGACTCGCTAAGAAGGCTTCTGCTCGGCTAATTCTGGCAAACCCGAGTTGATACCACCGACAAGGCCGCTGCGTGGGGCAGCGGCCTTGTCGCCTTGATGGGACTGAATCTTCTTGTACGGCACTTCCAGATAAGCGTCCTCCCTTCCCCTTCTGCACTCTAAGCTATTTCCGTCTCCCCCTTTGGGCGCGGTCCTTCGCCATTCTCGCTCAGTGGCGTCATGCCGGGCAGAAATGGTGTTTCGGTATTGCCGCCGTCGCTCTTGACGTGCAGAATCATTCGCACCACGTCGGAACTAGCGTTCACTTGCCAGATGTGAATGTCTGGATGCTCGCGGGCGAACACTCGAAATATCTCGTCAGCGAATCCCTGGCCAATACTTTCAACCCCAGAGAAGTCGAGAACGACCTCCCTAAAGTGGTCAACCCGCTTGAGGAGTCGGCGCGCCTGCGATCGAGAAACCAGCATCTCGCCGTCATGCTGAGCAAGGCTTGCGACCAAGTGGGTGCGCGTAAACCCGTAGTGGTCGGTGCTCGGCGCAAATTGGTTGAACACTTCCAACGCTGTTCGCAGCGACAGAGGATGGATGGTCATGTGGACATGGGTCCCTGCCGCTGGGGCCGGGTCTATCTCTAACAGCCAGTCCTTTTCGTCACGGTGCGCGAAGTACAACTGGGCCGACATGATGCCGAACAGATCGAACATCCTGGAAGTAAAAAAGATGCCTTCGCCACTGTGGTGGGCATGGTCGGTTGTGAGTTTTCCCTTTGAGAGTTCCAATACAGCGTGTCGCGGATCATCAAGTCCGAAGGCCCTTTGGAGCTTGGCGAAGATTCCGACGCCGTGGTCGACGACGGTCAGCCCGATCGCTGCGGCCGTGCGGCTGATACCAACGACAAATGCGGGAGACTCTGAATGCACGATCGCGTTGTTCACGATTTCCGTGATCCCGTGTTGACAAATGGTTCGCACGTTTGCCGGTACGTCCTTCAGGTGCGGTAGAATCTCATTTCGCCATACCTCATCTTCGTTGACGCCAGGACCGATCTCTCGTCGTGCGACATGGTTCACCAGTTGGGCGAGACAATACGATCTGCCCTTTGTATCTCCATTGGGAATGAGCCAACCCATCTGGACAAGATCATGTAGGTGGCGATGTACTGCCTGCCGACTCACATCGAAGTGTTCCGCAGTCACTCTGGCGATGTCACCAGGATGGGCCGCGACATTGTCCACAATCCACCGCTGCATGGACTCCTGCTCTGACATGGCCGTATTTGAAACCATGATCGCGCGTTTGTCAACCTACACGCTTTGATTTGGCAACGGGACATGGTAGATTTGCGCCGTTCTTCGGTTTTTGGTGGTAACGATGGCTCCAAATAGTCAATTGATGCTTGACACTCAAGCAAAAATATCATATACTCCGGGCATGAACAGATTGCCCCTAGCCAAGCGCGCCCAAATCCTCTCGCTGCTCTGTGAAGGTTCGTCGATGCGCTCAGTGTCGCGGCTCGTGGACGTGTCGATCAACACCGTCACCCGCGAGCTGATCCTTGCCGGCCAGGCATGCACGGCATTCCACGATCAGGTGGTGCGCAACGTGAACTCCAAGCGCATTCAGTGTGATGAGATTTGGTCGTTCTGCTACTCCAAGGCGAAAAACGTCCCGGAAGAGAAGCGAGGGAAGTTCGGGTACGGCGACGTGTGGACGTGGACGGCAATCGACGCCGATTCCAAGCTCTGTCTTTCGTGGTTTCTTGGCGGACGCGATGCGGGCGCGGCCTACTACTTCATGATGGACCTATCGGAACGCCTCACGTCGCGCGTGCAACTCACGACCGACGGGCACAAGACGTACCTCAGCGCCGTTGAATCCGCGTTTGGCATCGGGATCGACTATGCGATGCTGGTGAAGATTTACGGCGCATCGCCCGAGGGCGAAACGCGCTACAGCCCAGCGGTCTGCATCGGCACCGAACGCCACGCGGTCACGGGCGACCCGGACCCCGAGCACATTTCAACGAGCTACGTGGAACGCTCAAACCTCACGATGCGGATGCACATGCGCCGCTTTACTCGCCTCACCAACGCCTTCTCGAAGAAGATCGAGAACCACGGCCACATGGTTGCGCTCTATACGGTCTGGTACAACTTCGTGAGAATCCACAAGACGCTGCGGATGAGTCCGGCGATGGCTGCTGGTGTTACGTCGGCCCTCTTGTCGATGGAAAACGTGGTCGAGATGGTCGATCAGTGGGAAGCGGCGAAAAAGACCGCGACGTGATAGAGACCAAAGCCGCAATGGAAACAGAGGACAACCCACCACCGCGCGCCAGCGTGAACTACCGACGCGGCCTAACACGCTTGTATGTTGTGATCTCGGCCCTCTGGATTGCATTTGTCCTAGTCGGCGTGCCGTGGTGGGCACGTGATACATGGATACGGAACGCTAGCGTGGCTTTGGAGCAGAAAAAGCAGGAGATGTCCTCCCGCGACGCGGCCCTGAAGAAGTCCCCGATCGACCAACGCGAAGCGGATGAGCATCAACGCCTCGCCGACGAACATCAGCGTGACGCCGAGTGGTTCCGGCAGCACGCAGACAACTGGTGGTCAGAAACCTGGCTTGCCCCGCGCCTGTTGTCGCTTTGGGCAATCGCCCTCGGCGCAATACCAATAGCTCTCTATGGCATTCTCTACGCACTGATTTCGGGACTGGACTGGGCCAAGCGCGGCTTCAGAAATTCAAACTGAGACACTACCCCTGCCTACTGTCCCTTGACCGTGTCGCAGCGGGAAGCTATCACCGTCGCGCGCTAGCCGACAGTGTTCACACCCATGCGAAAGTGGCGGAACTGGCAGACGCGCAGGATTCAGGATCCTGTGGGGTAAAACCCGTGGGGGTTCAAGTCCCCCCTTTCGCACTTCGTCCGTTGAGCGCTAACGCATTTGCCAGATCTACCTGACGCTGCGTTTGTTGCTGTTTCTCGCTACCACCCAGCAGGCCCACGACCCGCATCGCAGCGCTTCGCGAAGTAAGATGCGATAGCCGGAAGCTAACACTCCGGAACGAATAGAGGACCCCTTCCCTCCCCGAGCGCCTGTTCGGCGATCTAGGGAGCGTCGTCGCTGGCATCCCACGACATGCGCCGGCGCGCCAACTATCAGCGACACGATCACGGCCGCGCCGCGTCTGGCCATCATCTACCACGATCTCTCGTGACGGCATCCTCGATACGGTCGGACAGGGAGCGATGCCGTTGCCGACACACACCCCGTTTGTGTTACCGCGCGATCACCCTATTGGCACGCGAACGTGCCGGTGACGACGACGTCACCGGTTTGCTCGTCCAGGTTGCCGAATGCGCTCACCTGCGACGAGCCGCTCAGTCCGTCCATCGGATTGCCCGCCATGATCTTACCGCAGTCGAGCGCCGACCCGGTGACCTTGGTCCGGCAGTGACTCGCGCCGCAGACCTGCCCGTCGGCGATGCTGGTGCCCTGGATATCGCTGGTGTTCAGGATTTGCGCCGTCGCCGTTCCGGTGGTGGTCGCCAGCAGGTTGGGCTTCCCTATGCCGACATCGTCGGCGGTACAGGGAATGCCGTCCGGCCCCTCTGGGGCGCCCGCCGTGTTGGGCGGCACGGTCTTGCACGTACCGCCGTCCGGCAACAGGCTGACCGACGTATTCGAGTTGATCACCGCCGAACCAGTCGGGCCGGAGCCGCTGAAGGTAGTCACCGGCATGGCGTTGCACGCCGGCTTGCTGCTGCATAGGCTAGGGTTGTGCGGATGCATATCCGAACCGTCTTCCGGCGTCCCGCTTGTGCAATTCGGATCGGGGTCGGGCGTGTCGCAGTGCGTGTCGTGGTCGATGCTGTAGAGGTAGTTCACATTCGCCAAGCCGGCGGAGCCGCAGCCGGCTTTGCCTTCGGCGGAGTTCATGCCGCCGAAGGCGGCCACCGGCACGCTGCGCACGCAGGCGCAGCCCACGCCGGACACCTTGACGGGATCGAACGTCATATCGGGCGCCGCGATGACGATCGGCACCTCCATCGCGGCGAAGGCAGGCGTCGATGACCCGGCGTAGAAAGTGGAATCCGTCCGTGGATGCCCAGTGGTGAGCGTTTGCTGGCCGGTGAGGCGGAGCTGGATCGCGAAGATGGCCGTCTGCACCTTGGAGACGGTATCGGGGCCGAACACGCACAAGCGGCGGTTTTCCACCGTGCAATTGGCCGCACAGCCGTCGCCGCCGATGGTATTGCCATCGTCGCATTCCTCGGAACCTTCCATCACGCCGTTGCCGCAGACAGCGCCTGTACTGGAGGGCGTGTTCGCCGGGGTAGCCGTCCCGCCTTCGTTATCACCGCCGCAGGCGGCGAGGAAGATCGCCATGCCGCCGGCCGCGAGGATCGCGCCGAACCACTGGTTCCGAGTCTTCATGTCATCCTCCTCAACTAGTGTACCCCGTGTCGATCTCGTGATGGCCAGGATCGAGCAGCGTGTTCAGCGACTGCGGAGTCGGCGACAGGGCAGCGGCGGGATCGATCGGAGCCGCCCGAGCCGGCAGCGCGGCACCGTGCAGTCACAGATCCCCGTCGAAGTATTTTTGGTACGTCTTACCGCGAATCCGCTCGCGGTTGATCGCGAACTGCCGCTGTGTGGCGACCGGATAGTACGTGACCCGGTTCTTCATGCTCCCTTCCGTGGGAACGGGTGTGCGCCAAGGTAGTGCGCATGCCACTCCGCGGTGAGGCGGGAGAACGTCGGCGCGGTGAGCTCGGCGGGGCGATGTCCAGCGGGCTGCCATCGTGGCGCTCAGAAGCGGAGCATGTCGACCGGGCCTGTGCCCTCGGGAAGCGGCGGTCGCGCCGTGAGTGTCTCGATCGGCTCGCCGGCCTCGTAGCGCGCGACGAGTTCCTCCGGATCAAAGATCACGCCGATCGGATTGGCGGAGAACTCGCCGCTGCGCATCCAGGCGTCAATCGCCCGGGCGGAGGGCATGCTGTCGACCTGCAGCTCGACGCGGTTGCCGTCGGGATCCTTGTAGTACAGCGAGGTGGTCGGCCCGCGGTTGATGCACCAGTACGGCTCGATACCGGCTGCCTTGAGGCACCGGAAGGTGTGCAACAGATCGCCGAGATCCGCGTAGCTGAACGCGATGTGATCGGTGCCAGCAGCCATCATTGGCTGCTCTTCGAGCCCAGGAATACTCGCGATGGCGATCCGATGGTGCTCGTCGTCGTAAGTGAGAAAGGCGAGTACGCCGTCGGAGTGCACCACCTCGGCGCCGAGGACAGTGCAATACCAACGTACCAACTCGTCGAAGCGCGCGGTACGACGCACGACGTGTGCAAGCTGGCGCGGCTTCACCACGCCGCGATTCACGGACAGCCGACGTTGGCGGTCTTCCCGAGTGCTCATGTGTTCTCCTGTCTCCTGCAGGTCCTTGGCCGTTCGTTGAAAACGTCCCTCTTGGATCGGGGCCGGACCAGAACGAGGAAATCTTCCTGCGTGGAAATCGCGCTCGTGCCGCGACCCCGTGCTCCGTTCAGGGGGAGGGACGTGCATCGTCGCTGGCATCCCACGACATGAGCGAGCTCACCCAGTGCGTGATCGGCTCCTCTTGGTCGTTGCGGTGGAGATGGCGCGGAGGCTGCGCGAACGTCTCATAGGGCTGGCAGCGGAGGACGACCCGGCCCTCCTGCTCCGCCATCGCTTGGACCATGGGGCGCGCGTGATCGGGAAGGGGCTGGCCCGACATACGACCGGCCACGGCCATCATGACGTCGACCACCAGCTCCGGATCGGTCTCGACGCGAGCGTCGCAATAGACTTGAAGATAGGCGAAGGGCCAGCGCTCGTCGAGGATGCACAGGCTCACCTTGCCGTTGCGAGCGACCGCCTTCGCCTTGGCACGACCGCGCATGGTGGAAACGAGCAGCTCATCGCCGTCAGTCGGCACGTAATACACGATAGACATAGCTGGACCGTCCAGGCGACGGGCGTTGCCGAAGACGCAGGTGCGGTGGGTCCGGACGAAGGTCCGCCGCTCGGACGGTAGCATGTCGCGATCGGTTGGGGTCGTGAAGGGTTCAACGGGCCACGGTAGCAAGTGCATTTGGGGCTCTCCTTCGGAGCAGATTGTATTATCGATCGATAATACTATATCGTAGCTCCGTGAGTTACACAAGCAAGGGCCGCCCCCGCGTTCGTCGCGATCGCAAGAACCTGCGCTCACAGTTGTTGGACGCAGCGCTCGTCGAATTCGGCGCGAAAGGATTCACCGGCGCATCGACGCGAGCCATCGCCCGGCGCGCCAACGCCCACCAGCCGCAGATCAACTACCACTTCGCCTCGAAGCGCGCGCTGTGGAACGCGGCGCTCGAGCACCTCTTCGCTCTGCTTGGCGACGCCATGGGCGGCGTCGTAGTGCCCCCGCGCACCGGCCGGAGGCACGACGTCCAGGCGCTTGCGGATGCGTTCGCCGAGGGTATCCGATGCTTCGTGCGGTTCGCGGCCGCGCACCCTGAGCTGAACCGGATCGTGGTGCACGAGGCGACGGCGGCGAGTGAGCGACTCCGTTGGATGACGAAGCGACACGTGCGGCCGTTCTACGAAACCGTCCGCGCGCTCTGGCGTCCGCTGCGCGCCGCCGGGATCGCGGCGCCCATCGACGAGAAGCTGGTGCACTACGTGCTCGTCGGTGCCGCCTCGCTACCCTACGTCAATGCTCCCGAGGCGCGGCTCCTCACCGGCGCCGAGCCAACCGATCCGGCCTGGGTTGAAGCGCACGCGGATGCCCTGGTGGCGACGTTGCTGCCCGGGCGGACCGAGAGGCCGCGAGCAGCGCGGCGGGAGGTTGCTTTCGCGAGACGCCGTCGGACCAAGTGACGGAGAAGAACGGACGCTGACGGCAGCGTCTGCATTCTTTCATGCTTAGCCCGCTGACCCTGTGGGGCAAGACCCGTGGGGGGTTCAAGTCCCCCCTTTCGCATCTAAATTCCTGCTCGACAAATCTCGCCGAGTTGCGCGCCCGCCGCGGCATGGCCGCGTAGAGTCACTCAAGCCGCCTTCGCCGTGACGGACAATCTAACGCGCGTCTTCTTCTGCAGGGTACGGACGATGCCGAAGAAATTTTCGGTGCTCGGATTTCCGTGCGGTGCCAGCATCCGATGGAGGCTCTTGCTCGGTTTGTTGACTGCCGCCGCGAGGGCCTCGAAGCCGACCGTCGCGTTAACCAAATCGCGCAAGATAGCCTTGCCAGTAGATGTGTCGCCGGCGAGATAGGCGTTGATCGCTTCGCTAAACAGCGCTTGACGGAATCGCGCATCGCGCTGGGCTCGTGCCAGGATGGTTTCCCTGAAATCTCGTGTGAGCGCCATAATCTCCTCTCTGACAATTCACGCCTTCCGGCGCCGGTAGTCGGCCCATCGCGCTCTTGCCGAGGCGATGGCTTCCTGCTGTCGTTGCTTGCTGCTCCCACCCAGCAAGATCACCAGGGCATCTCCATCTCTGCCGAAATAGACGCGGTAGCCAGGACCAAACTCGATCTTCCGTTCGAACACACCGGAGCCAACACCTTTCACGTTCGAAAAATTGCCAGCGGCCAGCTGATGGACAGCCGCAGCCACTTTGGCCGCCGCCGGCGCATTCAACGAGTCGAACCACCTCGCGTAGGCGGAACGGCCGTGGCCATCGAGGTATTCAACGAGCCGGATCGGCGCCACGCATGAAAGTAACATAAATGTTACCATTGTTGCAACCGCGGCATCGGCGGGCACCATCCATAGATCCGGCGGAGCCTCCTCGAACCGGGCGGGATTTCGGCGGCATGGCCGCGTCGAGTCGCTCAAGCCGCCTTCGCCGTGACGGACATGCCGGAATCGCGACCGAGGCACATCGCGCATCTGGCTTGGGGCACTTCCCCCAGCAAACGTTGGAGAGCGTAGTGTCTGCCTTCGATCGCCAGTTCCTGTACCAAACTCCTCTTGGCCGGACTCTTGCGTTACATTCATTCGACGCCTCGAAGATGCGCAACAACATTCCCCTTAGTTCGTTGCCATCCAGGCAGGGGTGAATACGGCCAGGCACTCATCGCGGGGAAGTTCGGTATTTCAGCTCAGATCAAGGGGAGGAATGAACGGTCACATGGAAAGGACAATGAAGGCGTCGCACGTCCTGCTCACGTCGAGAAGACTATCATTCTTGCCGATCTTTGGACTCGTGTTGGTCGCGTTGAATACGGGAGCTACGTTACAGGCACAATTCCCTGCTCGCGGAGACGATGTTACGCCGTCGCTCGGCCAATTTAATGTCGTCGTTGATCCCCACTTCGAGGCTGCAATCCAGAGCAATCCCGCGTATGGCCCGTTTCTCTCCAACAAGGGCGGTAACTTGAATTTCACCAGCCCGATCCTCTTTGATCCGACAACAACGATCGGGCGAAGTGACCCGCTCAGCGCAGGTTCGGCTGAGGATATCGCCGGGGTGCTGTCGGGGACTTTGGCGCCGCGCCTGCTTCAAGACGGCCAATTCACGGTGAGGCCCTCCTTTGCGGAGGGCCCCGACGGCACGCACGAGGTTCACACTTTCATCGAATCCCTCCACCTGATGGGAAATGGATTCGAAGTGAAGGCCGGAGACCAAGCTCCGCGGCGGCCAATCAGCGTGGGTGAGGTGGAGTCTCTGTCCGGCAACAGCGGGAATCCGATTCAGGACTTCCCGGCTAACAGCTTTTTCGATGTCTTCGTTGAGGTAGACGTTCCCGCTCTGGGGGGATTTCCGAGTGTCCAGTTGGTCAATGTCGATCCCCTCTTGGTTCAAAGCGACAGTATCACCAGCTTCCCGCCAACCGTTCTCTATGTACACGGGAACTCTTCCGCCGTGCCGCTATACTTCTACGCGGACATACCTGTTTTCGGCGTTCATCGAGGGGACCTGTTCGGCCAACTGACTGTGGCCGGCCACGGGGTCGGCTTCACCGAGGCGGACGTGGCGGAGTTCGAAGCCAAGGAAATGGAATCCGAGCAGCATCGTGGTCGTCTGCCGCTTCAGGCCAATCCAATCCCGCACGTGACCATTGTCGATGAGGTTTTGAACACTCCCACACCAACACCGACACCCACACCAACAGCGACCCCGACAACGACCCCTCCGCCCTGTATCGGCGATTGCGATGGCTCGCGCTCCGTGACCGTCGAGGAACTAATCATCGGGGTCAACATCGCGCTGGACCAAGCACCGCTCAGCGGCTGCATGAACTTCGACAGCGACAACAGTCAGACGGTCACCGTCGAGGAACTGGTGCAGGCAGTCGGCAACGCGCTGGGCAACTGCCCGTAGGCGGGAGCCATCCATAAATCGGGCGGAGCCTCGGCAACCCCGGCCTGAGGCTGGCCCGGGATGCCATCCGCGGTTACCTCGAATGCCCTGTGTATCAACGAGAAGAGAAAAGTGGAGCTGAACGGAATCGAACCGTCGACCTCCTGAATGCCATTCAGGCGCTCTCCCAACTGAGCTACAGCCCCACAGGTGAGTGGACGCAAAAGTTGTAACCGAAACGCTACGGCAGGGCAAGGTTTTGGATTGCGGATTGGGGATTGCGGAGTGCGGAATGCAGAGTGCGGAATGCGGAATGCCACCACGGTCCGCGCGAATGAGTCACGAACACGACTCACCAGTCACGAATCACGATTTCACGATCTCACGACCTCACGGTCCGCGCAGACGGATGTCGTCTTTGCCCTCCATCATCTCGGGCGTGACGATGTAGGTACCGCGGCAGGCGTTGTCCCAGATTTTCTGCGTGGCATCCGCATCGCCGAGGGTGACCGCGTACACCAGCACGCCGGTGACACCACCGATGATCGAGTAGACCAGCTTGAGCGGCAGGTAGACGATGTTGGTCAGCACCGCACCGGTGATCACGATCGGACGGTGTCCCTCGTCTTCTGCGTCTCGCCGTACCGCGTGAGCCGGCGCCACGAGCAGTGCGATCACGATGATTGCGATGAACGTTCGACTGCTCCCACGCATCCGCCACCTCCTCGTCCGCAGAATACGGAGTCCAAACCTCAAAGTCCAAGGTTCAAAGTCAACTCTTGGGCTTGGAACTTTGGACTTTAGACCTTGGACTTTGGACTCATCTTTTCCCGCCAGCGCTCGAGGCGCTCTTTGATCGCGCGCTCTTCGCCAATGTCGGTGGGCTCGTAGTAGCGGCGGCCGGCGAGCCGGTCGGGCAGGTGTTGCTGCGCGACGACGTGTTCGTCGTAGTCGTGAGCATACTTGTAGTCGCGCCCGTAACCCAATCCCTTCATCAGCGGCGTCGGCGCGTTGCGCAAGTGCAGGGGAGTGGACAACGCGCCGTGTTCCTTGACGTCGGCGGCGGCCGCCAGCATCGCCTTGTACGAGGCATTCGATTTCGGTGCAGTGGCCAAGTACGTCACCGCTTGCGCGAGCGGGATACGACCTTCGGGCAAGCCGATAAAATGGAACGCGTCCTTCGCCGCCACCGCGATCTGCAACGCGCGCGGATCGGCGTTGCCGACATCTTCGGCCGCAAAGATCACCATCCGGCGCGCGATGAAGAGCGGATCTTCACCGGCTTCGATCATCCGCATCATCCAATACACCGCCGCGTCGGGATCGCTGCCGCGCATGCTCTTGATGAACGCCGAGATGACGTTGTAGTGCTCTTCGCCCGCTTTGTCGTAGAGCAGCGCGCGGTGCTGCGAAGCTTCTTCGGCGTGCGTCAACGCGATCACCGGCGTGCCCGCTCGGCCGGCGAGATCGGCGGCCGCTTCGAGCACGTTGAGGGCGGAGCGCGCGTCGCCGTGCGCTTGCTCGGCGATAAACGTGCGGGCCGCCGCATCGAGGGTCAGACGGCGCTCGCCCAAGCCGCGCTCGTGATCGTGGAGAGCGCGATCAAGCAAGCCCGCGATTTCCTCGGCCGTCAGCGCCTGCAGCACAAGCACCGAGCAGCGCGACAGCAACGGCGCGATCACCTCGAACGAAGGATTCTCGGTGGTCGCCCCGATCAACACGATCGAGCCGTCTTCGACGTGGGGCAGAAACGCATCCTGCTGCGCCTTGTTGAAACGGTGGATCTCGTCGACGAACAGAATCGTGCGGCGCCCGTTGAGCCGTAGGGCCTCGTGCGCTTCTTCGATGACCTGACGCAATTCCTTCACTCCCGAGAGCACGGCGGAGAAGTGGGTGAAGTGGCACTGCGTCGAGTGCGCGATCAGCAGCGCGAGTGTGGTCTTGCCGGTGCCTGGAGGTCCCCACAGAATCAGCGCGTGCAGCCGTTGGCCGTCGATCATCTCGCGCAGCAAACGGCCGGGCGCGATCAGATGACTCTGACCGATCACTTCGTCGAGACTGCGCGGCCGGATGCGATCGGCGAGCGGGGCACCCTCCTGGCGCACGCGCTCGGCCTCGGCGGTGAACAAATCCGGCCCGCTGCCGCGCATGGGAGATCGCTTGGGCATGCGCATTCAATAGATGGTCTGCGTCGTGAGGTCCACTCGCGCAGATGTCGCGTTCCCCTGTAGGGGTGACGCATGCGTCGCCCGCGATCGAGGTGGTCGACCGCGGAGAAGACGGAGGGCGATGCATGCATCGCCCCTACGTTTCAGAGACGGCCGCGTCTCCGTGGCAGCGGCACACGCGGTATGGTAGCGTTCGCGGCGTGACGGGATCCAACTGATGCAGCGCATCGGGGTGGTGGTGAAACGCGGGCGGGCCAAAGCGCTGGCCCTTGGTCGCGAGTTGGTCACGTGGCTGCGCCAACGCGATCTCGTCCCGCTGATCGATGCCGACAGCGCCACCGAACTGCACGACGGCACGGGCGTCTCCAAGGCCGAAATGGCGGCGACCGCCGATCTCATCGTCGTCCTCGGCGGCGATGGGACACTGCTCAGCATCGCCCGCTGCCTGCGCGAGCGCGCGGTGCCGATCCTTGGTGTCAACCTCGGCGGCCTCGGTTTCCTCACCGCCGTCACCTCGGACGAATTGTTCCCTGTGCTCGCCGAAGTACTCGCCGGCAAGTACACGGTCGAGCAGCGCATGACACTGGCGGCTTCGCTGCGGCGCGGCGGTAGCGTCATCGGGACGTATCAAGCGCTCAACGACGTGGTGATCACCAAGGCCGTGCTCGCCCGCATCATTGATCTCGAGACCAACGTCGATGGCCAACACGTGGCGACGTACAAGGCGGACGGCTTGATCGTCGCCACCCCCACCGGCTCGACTGCGTATGCGATGTCCGCCGGAGGCCCGATCGTCTACCCATCGCTCGGTGTCATGGTGCTGTGCCCGATTTGCCCCCACACGCTCACCAACCGGCCGATGGTGTTGCCGGAAACCTCGGTGCTGCAAGTAACAGTACGCTCCGACGCGCAGCAGGACGTGGTCCTCACGCTCGACGGACAAGAGGGCTACCCGCTGCACAACGGCGACGTGGTCGAGATCCGCAAAGGCGCGAGCGTGGTGCCGCTGATCGACTCGCCCGACCGCCGCTACTTCGAAGTGCTGCGCCAGAAGCTGCGCTGGGGCGAGCGGTGAGGCGCATGCGCCGGCAGATGGCTGATCGCCGATGGCTGATCGCAGAGCGAGCGTTCCGACTGGTTTTGCGGTTCTCCCTCCCACCATCAGCCATCAGCCATGTGCCATCAGCCACTCCCGCCATCAGCCACACGCCATAAGCCACCGCGGCCATGCTCCGTTCTCTTCGCATCGCGAACTTCGCCATCATCGACGAGCTGGCGCTGGAGTTTGCGCCCGGCCTCAACGTCCTGACCGGCGAGACCGGTGCCGGCAAGAGTATCATCATGCAGGCGCTCGGGTTGCTCTGCGGAGCGCGCGGATCGGCCGACCTCATCCGCACGGGCGCCGACGAAGCGGCGATCGACGCGGTGCTCGATTTGTCTGCCGATGCCCGTACGGCCGCAACGGAGTTGGGCCTCGACGGCGACGACGAACTGAGCTTGCGGCGCATGATCGCGCGCGCCGGCAAAGGGCGGCTGCACCTCAACGGCAGTCCGTCGACGCTGGCGGTGCTGACGCAACTCGGGTTGCGGCTGCTGCACATCTACGGTCAGCATGAGTATGCGCTGCTGTTGCACCCGGATACGCATCTCGACTTGCTCGATGACCTTGGCCGGCTTACGGCGCCTCGGCACGAGTTCACCACGGCGTATCGTGCCCTGGTGGCTGCGCACCACAATCTGACGGCGCTCACACAGGGCGGGCAAGCGGCGCGCGCGCACGCTGAGCTGCTGCGTTTTCAAATCACCGAACTCGAAGCCGCGGCACCGGAGCCGGACGAAGAATCTCACCTTCAACAGGAACGCGAAGTGCTGCGCCACGCCGAGCAATTGGCGCAAGCGTGTGACGGCGGCGAGGCGGCACTGTACTCGGGCGACGATGCGGCGGCGCCGGTTGTCGCCCGCATCCGCACGCAATTGCGCGACCTCGCCCGCATCGACCCGCGCCTCAGCGAGATCGCCGCGTTGCTCGACGCTGCGCATACGCAACTCGACGAGGCGGCGCTGCAGTTGCGACAATACGCCAATCGCATTCATCACGATCCAGACAGATTGGCGGCGGCCGACGAGCGGCTCGCGCTGCTGCGCCAGTTGGCGCGCAAGCACAACTGCCGCGGCGACGAATTGGCCGCGCAGCTCGAGACGCTACGCGCCGAATTGGATCGCGTCACCGGTGCCGGGCTCGATCTCGAATCGGCACAGCAGGCGGTGACCGTCGCCGCCCGCGCGGCCTGGCGAAGCGCCGCCGCCCTCTCTGCGGTGCGGCGCCTCGCCGGGTGCGAACTCGAGCGGCGCATGCACGCCGAGCTACCGACTCTGGGGATGGAAGGGGCAACCTTCACCGTGCAGTTTGCCAGCGAGATGAACGCCAGCGAGCCGTCGGCGAGTGATCCGTTCGTCCTTGGCGAGGCGCGGCTGAGCGAACGCGGCGGCGATCGCGTCGAGTTTCATCTCAGCGCCAACCGCGGTGAGGCGCCGCGCCCGCTCGCCAAGGTCGCCTCGGGCGGTGAGCTGTCGCGCATCATGCTGGCGCTCAAGGTCCTCACCGCCGGTGCCGGCGAAGTCGACACGCTGATCTTCGACGAAGTCGACACGGGGATCGGGGGCACCGTGGCCGACGCCGTTGGGCGCCGGCTCAAGGCGCTCGCATGCGAGCGGCAGATCCTGTGCATCACGCATCTGCCGCAGATTGCGGTCCACGCGGATCACCACTTCGCAGTCGAGAAGCGCGTGCGCAAGGGCCGCACGGTGACCAGCGCAAAGGCGCTGAGTCCCGACGAGCGCGTTGTTGAGTTGTCGCGCATGTTGGGCGGTGCCGTCACCAGCCGCGAGGCGGAACGCTACGCGCGCCGCCTGATCTCCGAGGCGCACAAGGGGTCTCCAGCCTGACCCTCGCCGTTAATCGCAGAACAAGCTTGACATGTTTGCGAGGGTCGGCGTAGCATCCGCGCGCTTTTTGAGTTTGGGACGGGCCAGCATGCGGAGACGCCAGGGGGGAAACCTGGCCCCGTTGAAGGAGGAGGCGATGAAGGGTGTAGCTCGCACGGTGATACTGGCAGGACTCGGGGTTCTCGGGTGGTCAATCGCCGCCCGCGCGTCGGACGCGTCAGCGGTACAGGTGACCGATGAAGACCGCACATCGCGGAACTTCACGCGCGATAGCGCCACCGTCGGCGACGGAAAAATCCGGCTCGAAGTTCGCGCCATGGCGTTGAACGACGAAGGCGACACCCGGCTCAATCTGCTGGGATTCCCGGCGCGCGAGGAAGTCTCCCGCGAGAACGGCGGCATCTTCGACGTGATCGGCTCCTACGGCCTCGGTAAATCCACCGAGCTGGGCTTCTCGGTGCCGACGTTCATCGAGAAGCAGCGCGTGGGAGACTCGACGACGCAGAACAAGGATGTCGGTGATGTGCTGCTGTATGGGAAGTTCAAACACGACGTGGCGACGCACTGCAGCATCGCCGGCGGTGTTGAACTCACGATCCCGACCGGTATCGAGCGCAAGAGCTTCGGCACCGGAAATTATGCCACCAATCCTTTCGTGTCGACCCGCTACGCGAACGGCCGCTTCTCGATCGGCGCGCATGCCGGCTACCAGATCTACGCCGGTGACACTCCTGACGTATACAACTACAGCGCAGACATCATTCTGCGCGCAAGCCATGAGTATGCGTTGCGGGTCGAGATGTCGGGCCGGATGTTCCAGCAATCCGGGTTGAAGTACAACGACCTTGTGGTCATGCCCGGCATCGACTACTTCCTGACGCCTGATTTCGTCATTCGACCAACCGGCCTCGCTGGCATAACGACCGAAGCGCTCGATTGGGGCATCGGCTTGGGCCTCGTGTATACCTTCCAGGCACCGAGCTTCAGTCTGCCACAGGCGCCGCCACCAGCAGTCGCGCAGGCAGCGGAGCCGCCGCCCGCTCCGGCGCCGGTAATGAAAAAGAAGATCGTGCTGCGCGGCGTCAACTTCGATTTCAGTAAGTCCAACATCCGTCCGGACGCGGTACCGATCTTGGATCAAGCCATCAGCACGCTCAAGGAGTCGAGCGGCATCACGATCTCCGTCGAAGGACACACCGACGACATCGGTTCCGACGAGTACAACCAAGCGCTCTCGCTGCGGCGCGCCGAAGCGGTGCGCGACTACCTGGCATCGCACGGCATCGCCGCCTCGCGCATGACCGTACAGGGCTTCGGCGAATCGAGCCCGGTGGCCACCAACGATACGGATGAAGGCCGGGCACAAAACCGCCGGGTCGAGTTGCGCGTAACTCAAGAATAGTCGATTCGGCCGGTGACGAGTCCGCGCGACTCGTCACCGGCCACGATTCATCTTTCGTACGTCACCGCCATCAGACACAATCCCTGCGCCGGAGCGGTCGGGCCCGCTTGGCGCCGATCCCGCTGCCCCAGCAGGTCGCGAAACTGCGCGACACTGCGCGTGCCGTCGCCGACCTCGATCAGGGTTCCGATCAGGTTGCGGACCATGTGCCGCACGAACGCGGTGGCCTCAACGGTGTAAACGAGCTGCTCGGGCTCGACGCTGAAGTCGCTCCGCAGCACGCGCCGGATCGCGTGGTCCGCGTCGCAATCCGCGGCTTGGAACGAGGTGAAGTCGTGCTCGCCGATCAACGCCGCCGCGGCCGTGCGCAGCGCATCGACATCCAACGGTGCGCACACATGCCAGCTGTAACGGTGCCAAAACGGGGAGCGCCAGCGCGGCCGCCAGAGACGATAGCAGTACGTGCGACTGGAGGCGTGGCGCCGCGGATCGAAGTCGTCTGCGACCACCTCGACCGCGGCAATCGCGATACCGTCCGGCGTGAGCGCATTGAGCGCGCGCTGCAGGTCGGCGACCGGCATCGCCTTGAGGGCGCGAAAGCACGCGACTTGTCCCAGTGCATGGACGCCGGCATCCGTGCGACCGGCCGCAGTCACGCGCGCGGGCGCACCGAACAGCCGTTGCACGGCCGACTCCAACGCCCCTTGAACCGTCGGCCCCTGCGGTTGCAGCTGCCAACCGAGAAAGTCGGTTCCGTCGTACTGGACGATGAGCTTGTAGTGCATTGCTTGGTCCAGGGTTCGAGTTGGATACCCCTTGAACCCTCGAACCCTTCCTACAAGTACTCGCGAATCAGAATCTCGGCGATCGCCACGGCGTTGAGCGCGGCACCCTTGCGCAGGTTGTCGCCGACGATCCACAGATTGAGCCCATTGTCGACCGACTCGTCATCGCGGATGCGGCCGACGCACGTCGCCTCGCCGCCAATCGTTGTCATCGGCGTCGGATACTCGTTGGCGCCTGCGTCGTCTTGCACCAACACCCCAGGCGCACTGCGCAGCACTTCGCGCGCGGCGGCGGCGCTCAGTGGTTCGGTGGTCTCGACGTTCACCGACTGGCTCAGCCCATAGAAAAGCGGCACTCGCACGCTCGTGGCCGTCATCGCCAGCGCCGGGTCGTCGAGCACGCGCCGCGTTTGCGCCATCAGATTCTGTTCAGCGCGCGTGTAGCCACCGTCGAGAAACTCGCCGACCTGCGGGAAGACGTTGAAGGCGACACGGTGCGGGAACAGCGCGCTGACTACGTCCTGTCCGTTGAGCAACGCGACCGTCTGTTGGCTAAGCGCGTCGAGCCCGGCGCGGCCAGCATCCGACACCGGCTGGTAGCTCGACACTACGACGCGTTTCAACCCGGCGGCATCGCGCAACGGCTTGAGCACCGCGGCCAGTTGCACCACCGCGGCGTCCGGACTGGCGATGATTCGGCGGCCGGAGTACTCGGCAACAACCGCCGCATTGACTTCGGAAACCACCAGCGGCACCGCAACGTCCTCAGCGTACAATCGACTCAAGTCGATGACGACGGCGTCGGCGGCAGTCGCGCGCCCGGCCCATTCGGCGGTAATTTGTTCCGGCGTCGCGAAAAACACGATGTCGACGCCGTGGAACTCCGCTCGCGCCAGCAGTTCCACGACAACCCGCACACTGCCGGCGGACACATCATCGCCCGCCGTTCGTTCGGACGCGTAACAGGTCAGCTCGCCGAGCGGGAACTCGCGTTCTGCGAGCACGGTGAGGATCTCGGCCCCGACCAAGCCGGTCGCACCCACCACCGCAACGTTGTACGACGCGCGACTCATCAAGGCGCCAGGTGCTCGCGCACGGCGGCGCCCATCGCGCTAGTGTTCACCGCGCGCCCGCCCGCCGCCATGATGTCGGGCGTGCGATAGCCGGCGTGCAGCACGCCGGCGACCGCGGTCTCGATCGCCGCGGCCGCCTGCGGCTGGGCGAGCGAGTAGCGCAGCATCATCGCCACCGAGAGAATCGCCGCCAACGGATTGGCCTTGCCCTGCCCGGCGATGTCGGGGGCGCTGCCATGAATCGGTTCGTACAATCCGCGCGGTTGCCCGAGCTGATTGCGGGCTTCGCCGAGCGAAGCAGACGGCAACAGACCGAGCGAACCAGCCAGCATCGAAGCCTCGTCCGTGAGAATATCGCCGAAGAGATTTTCCGTGGCGATCACGTCGAAGTCGCGCGGGCGTTTGAGTAAGTGCATCGCCATCGCGTCGACAAGCACGTCTTCGTAGGCAACGTCGGGATACTCTTTGGCCACCTCGTGCGCCACTTCGCGCCACAGCCGTGACGACGACATCACGTTGGCTTTGTCGACCGAGGTCACCTTCTTGCGCCGGGTGCGCGCGAGTTCAAACGCGCTGCGCATCAGCCGCGCGATCTCGCCCTCGGTATAGATCAGGGTATCGATCGCTTCGCGCCCGTTCGACGTCTGGCGTCGCTCGCTCGGCTTTCCGAAGTAGATGCCACCGGTCAGTTCGCGTACGACAACGAGATCGACGCCGCGCAGAAGGTCGGTTTTCAGCGGCGCCGCTTCGAGCAACTCCGGGAACACGGTGACCGGGCGCAGATTCGCGAACACCCCGAGTTCCTTGCGCAGGCCGAGCAACCCTTGCTCGGGACGGACGGTCGCGTTGGGGTTGTCCCACTTCGGACCGCCAACGGCGCCGAGCAGCACGGCATCACTCGCCGTGGCCAGCGCGCGCGTCACTTCCGGCAGCGCGATGCCGTGCGCGTCGATGGCGCAACCGCCGAACATCGCTTCGGCACAGGCCACTGAGAAATTGAACCGCTGCGCACAGTCCTGCAGGACCGCGACGGCTTCAGTGATCACTTCCGGCCCGATCCCGTCACCGGGCAATACACACACATTCGCGGTCACGAATCCTCCCGATGAAATGAGCTGGGGAGCGGGGGGGCGAACCCCGTCTCCCCAGCTCCTTCGATTCACGGTCCACCGCTGCGTTGCTGCTGATAGTGCTGGCGCCGGTACTCCAATTTATTGAGCGCGTTGATGTAGGCGAGCGCGCTCGCCTGTACGATGTCGCTGTGCGCACCCTGGCCACTGGCGGTGACCCCGTCTTGATGAATCAGGCATGAGACTTCGCCGAGCGCGTCGGTACCGCCGGTGATCGCCTTCACCGCGTATCGATCAAGTTCCGGCTGCATGCCGGTGATCTGCGCGATCACCTTGTAGCAGGCGTCAACCACCCCATCGCCATCGCCCTCGCCTTCGCGCTGCTCGCCATCGACGCGCAGCCGCAACTTCGCGTGCGGCAGCGTGCCGCTCAGAGCCGTGACGTTGAGCTCGATCAATTCGAAGCGATCCGGCACGCGCACGGTCTCTTCGGTCACGATCGCGACGAGGTCGTCGTCGTAAACGTTCTTCTTCAGGTCGGCGAGCACCTTGAAACGTTCGAACGCCTTGTTCATGTCGACTTCGTACAACTCGACGCCGAGTTGCTTGAGCCGCTCGGCGAACGCGTGGCGGCCGGAGTGTTTACCCAGCACCAACTTATTGCTGGAGATGCCGACGTCCTCAGGACGCATGATTTCGTACGTCTGCTTGTCCTTGAGAACGCCGTCCTGGTGAATACCGGCCTCGTGCGCGAAGGCGTTGTCGCCGACGATCGGTTTATTCGCCGGCACCGTCAGGCCGGTGACCTGGGCGAGCAAGCGGCTGGCCGGATAGATCTGTTCGGTGACGATGTTGGTGCGCACGGTATGGAAGAAGTCCTTGCGCGTGGCCAGAGCCATCACCACTTCTTCGAGCGAGGTATTGCCGGCGCGCTCGCCAATGCCGTTGATCGTACACTCGATCTGCCGCGCGCCGTTGCGGACTGCGGCGAGCGAGTTGGCCACCGCCATGCCGAGGTCGTTGTGGCAGTGCGCGCTCCAGCACACCGTGTCGCCACCCGGCGTGTTGGCGATGAGGTACTTGAACAGTCCGCCAAATTCTTCGGGCACCGCGTAACCGGTGGTGTCGGGCACGTTGAGCGTCACCGCGCCGCAACGAATCACTTCGCCGAAGACCTTGACCAAGTAGTCGCGATCCGTGCGTGAGGCGTCTTCAGCCGAGAACTCGACGTAGTCGAGGTGTTTCTTCGCCATTTCGACGGCCCAACACGCCGCGTCGAGCACCTCTTGCTGGCTCATCATGAGTTTTCGCTTGAGATGCAGATCGGAGGTGGCGATGAAGATGTGTATGCCGGGCCGCTTCGCCTTCTCGACGCTCTTGATCGCTTGCCGGATGTCGGCTTCCTTCGGGCGCGCCAAGCTCAGCACGATCGGCCGCGCCACAGTCTCGGCGACGCGGGCGACCGAATCGAAATCTCCCGGCGATGAAACGGCGAAGCCCGCCTCGATCACATCGACGCCGAGCTTTTCGAGCTGCCGTGCGATGACCACCTTCTCTTCGACGTTCATCGTCGCCCCGGGCGACTGCTCGCCGTCGCGGAGCGTGGTGTCGAATATCTGCACTACTGCTGGTTCCATGGCGCACCCCCTATAGCATCGACTCCGGTGGGCGGCGACACCCACATCGGGTCGGTCTGAATTGCGTGAGTCATGCGGCCGACCATGCGGCTGGTCGGTGCGACTTCGCCGGCGACGATGCGGGTCGGCAGAGCCTGGAAGGACTCTGCGCGCACCGTCATCGCCTTGAACACGGCCTCGAACGCGGTGTTACCGCCGCGCGGGCCGAGTCCGTTGATCGTACACTCGATCTGGCGCGCTCCGTTGCGCACCGCGGCGAGTGAGTTGGCAACCGCCAGTGACAGATCGTCGTGACAGTGCACGCTCCAGCACACCGTACCGCCGCCCGGCGTGTGGCCGATGAGGTACTGGATCAGCGCGCCGAATTCATCGGGCAGCGCGATGCCGGCGGTATCGGGGACGTTGACTGTGGTGGCTCCGCAGCGGATCGCCTCGCCGTAAATTCGTACCAACGCGTCGCGATCCAGTCGCGAGGCGTTGGCCATCGTGAACTCGACCTCGTCGAGTTGCTGCTTGGCATACTCAACCGTGCGGCAGGCGGTGTCGACGACCTCCTGCCGCGTGCGCACGAGCTGAGCGCTGGAGGCAGCCACGAAGACGTGAACGCCGGGATGCTTTGCCTTGGCGACGCTGCGCACTGCGTGGTCGATGTCGGACTCAATGGCGCGCGCCAGGCTGAGCACAACCGATTCGCTCACCGCCGCGGCGATCGCCGCGACCGCTTCACCGTCGCCATCGAACGCTCCCGGAAATCCCACCTCGATGACATCGACGCCCAGTTTCTCAAGCTGACGCGCGACGGCGACCATCTCGGAGACGGACAGAAGAGCCGACGACGATTGGCCGTCGCGCAAGGTGGTGTCGAGAATCCGAACTCGGTCTGCTTCCATGGCGCACTCTCCTTCGCCGCGGTGCCGTTGCCGACCCGCTGCGGGCTATGCGACCAAAAGAAAGGGCCACGGGGTGCGCCACCCGTGGCCCTCTAGAAGCAGAAACGCCACGGAGCGGTCATCCCACCCGTGGCGTCTTTCGGTCGCGTATTGGTAGTCTACGCTCCCCCGGACGCAGCGGGTGGGCACGGCAGCAGCAGCCCGAGGAGCAGAAGACCCAATGCGTTGTGCGAGCGAGCGTTCATTGCGCACCCTTCGTAGGCGACTCGCTCGATGTTGTCAAGGTGGGATTTTCGACGACCTTGAGCGGATGCCGTCGCCCGCGCGCATGCAACAGCCAGCGGCCGCGCACAAACAGCGAGCGCGCCGGTCCTGAGAGCGCGAACAGCGTCGAGCCCGCGAATGCCATCCATTGCGGCTCGGCGATGAGCAGGTTGAGCACGAGGATCACGAGCACCAGCATCGAGAACGGATGGCGACGGTGCAATTGCAACTCTTTGAAGCTGAAGTATTTCACGTTGCTCACCATCAACGCGGCTAAGCCGTAGATGACGAGTAACACCAACAGATGCTTGTGGGTGGCGCCGGCGCCGCCGTACTTGTAGTAGAGCAACACAGTCGCCGCGATCACGTCGGCGGCGGCTGGAATTGGGAGGCCGATGAAGTGGCGCTTCTCGACATTGTCGTACTGCACGTTGAAGCGCGCCAAGCGCAACGCGCCGCAGGTGACGTAGAGCGATGCGGCCAGCCAGCCCCAGTTTTGCCACGGCTCGAGTGCCCAGCGGTAGGCGAGAATGCCGGGCGCCACGCCGAAGGCGACGAGATCCGCCAACGAATCGTACTCGATGCCGAAGCGGCTGGTGGTGCGCGTCAGGCGCGCGACCCTTCCGTCGAGGATGTCGAAAATCTGCGCCAGCAAAATCGCCAGTGCGGCGAGTTGGAAATCGCCGTGCAGGCTGGCGATGACCGAGTAGAAACCGGAGAACAATCCGCCGGTGGTGAAGAGATTGGGCAGGATGTAAACACCCTTGCGTAGCGGCGCGGGCATGCCCCGACCGCCGCGAATGACGCGCACGCGTTCTTTTACTGCCATGAGCCGATCACCGTTTCGCCCGCGGTGGTGTGGTCGCCGACACGTACCTGCACCGCGACCTCGGGTGGCAGATAGATATCCACCCGCGATCCGAACTTGATGATGCCACAGCGCCGTCCACGCTCGACGTTCATACCGGGACGAAGATAGCAGACAATCCGGCGCGCCAGAAAGCCCGCGATCTGCACGAAGCACACGCGCCGCCCATGCTTGTCTTCGACGACGATGGCGTTCTGTTCGTTGTCGAGCGAGGCTTTCTCAGCGAAGGCGCGGAAGTACTTGCCGTGATTGTAGTGCGTGCTCACCACCGCACCGCTCACCGGATTGCGGTTCACGTGGACGTTCAGCGGCGACATGAAGATGCTGACCTTGATCGTATCGGCGTGGAGAAAGCGATCCTCGCGTACCGGTGCGACGGTGATCACACGGCCGTCGGCTGGAGCGACGATCAGCCGTTCATCTGCTGGGGAGATCCGTTCCGGATCGCGAAAGAAGTTGAGCACGATTCCAAACAGCCCGGCACCAACGATCGCGCCGATCGCGCCGCCGAGCAGCCACAGCAACAGCGCAATGCCCGCGGCGCCAGCGATCAGCGGATAGCCCTCGCGCGCAATGGGAAGCCCCGCCCAGTGGGCGGGCATCTCTCGGGTCGCCTCAGTATTCACGGTGCGCGGACTATAGCGGAAGGACGGCGGAGACCCAACTCTTTGGTGTGACGAGCGCTGCTGGCCCTCGGCGGCACCGGGTCGAGTCCTCGGTTGGACAGCGATGGGCTTCGCGCGCAGGCGCGGAAGCCTGCCGCTACCTAGATTGTCAGTTCTTGCTCTTATCTACCAAGCGCTCCGAGGCGAGCCATGGCATCAGTGACCGCAGCTTGGCGCCGACTTTTTCGATCGGATGGTTCGCGCCTTCTTTGCGTAGCTCCTTGAAGTGCGGGCTGCCGCAGCGGTACTCGGTGATCCACTCGTTGGCGAACTTGCCGCTCTGGATGTCGGCGAGCACTTGCTTCATCGCCGCCTTTACCTCGGGACCGATGATCTTCTTGCCGCGCGTCATGTCACCATACTCGGCCGTGTTGCTGATCGAGTAGCGCATGTTGGCGATGCCGCCTTCGTAGATCAGGTCGACGATCAGCTTCACTTCGTGCAGGCACTCGAAGTACGCCATCTCCGGCGAATACCCCGCTTCGACGAGGGTCTCGTAGCCAGCGCGAATCAACTCGGTGAGACCGCCGCAGAGCACCGACTGTTCGCCGAACAGATCGGTCTCGGTCTCCTCCTTGAAGTCGGTCTCGATCACCGCAGCCCGCGTGCCACCGATGCCCTTCGCGTACGCAAGGCCGACGTCTTTGGTATTCTTCGACGGGTCTTGATGGATCGCGAGCAGACACGGCACACCGCGACCCTTTTGGAACTCGCTGCGCACGAGATGGCCGGGGCCCTTCGGCGCTACCATGAACACGTTAACGCCGGCCGGCGGAACGATTTGTTTGAAGTGGATGTTGAAACCATGTCCGAAGGCGAGGTACTTCCCGTCGCGCATCCCGGGGGCGATTTCGTTCTCGTAGATCTCCCCGCCTTGTTCGTCCGGCACCAGGATCATCACGATGTCGGCCGCCTTCGCGGCGGCGGCGGTCTCCATCACCGTGAGGCCGGCGGCTTCCGCCTTCTTCCAGGAGCTGCTGTCGCGACGCAAACCAACGACCACGTCGAGCCCGCTGTCGCGCAGATTGTTGGCGTGTGCGTGGCCTTGGCTGCCGTAGCCGATCACTGCGATCTTCTTGCCTTGGATGTGCCGTAGATCGGCGTCTGGGTCGGTGTAGATCTTCACGCTGCTTGCTCCTTCCCGTTGCGCGCGGCGAGCATTTGCATGCCGCGGTGCATCGCCACCTTGCCGGTGCGTGCGATTTCGACGATGCCGAGCGGGCGTAGGAGATCGACAATCGCGCGGATTTTGTCCTCGTCGCCGGTCAGCTCGATGATGTAGCTCTGCGCGCTCACGTCGATCACTTTGGCGCGGAAGATGTCGACGATGTTCATGACTTCCGCGCGCGTGGTCTCGGTTGCGGTGATTTTGATGAGCGCCAGCTCGCGCTCGACGTGCCTGGTGTCGAGGAAGTCGATCACCTTGATCACGCTGATCAGCTTGTTGAGCTGTTTGGTGATTTGCTCCAACACCTGATCATCGCCGTGAGTGACCAACGTAATGCGCGAGACCGTCGGATCGAGGGTTTCGGCGACCGTGAGACTCTCGATGTTGAAACCGCGTCCGCTGAAGAGGCCGGCGACGCGAGCCAGGACGCCGAATTCGTTCTCGACCAGGACAGAAATCGTGTGGCGCATGAGGTCAGTGCGATCGATACTTGCCGAGAATCTCCATGATGTGATCCTTGCCGGCGAGCTTGAGCTTCTGGAGGCGTTTCTTTTCGACTTCTTCTTCTGGCGTGAGGAAGTGTTTGTGCTGGAACGTGGCGAGCTGCTTTTCGAGTACGAGGTGCTCCTCGTAATAGCGGCGCAGCTCAACGTCCTTGTCCAACAGAGTACGGATCAACTCTTCTTCATGCTTCTCCATAGTGATCTCCATCAGGCAGGTGGCCGGAAGCTACCGCAGGGCTCGGTCACTGTCAAATTACCCCGATGCGATGAAAGTGTCACGATTCTAGTGCGTTAACAAAATTTTCGCTCGGCCTCAGAGGCCCGAACGTAGAACGGCTCCACGCTCGCCAACTCGGCCGCAACACCTGCCGCGAGGCGTTCACGCCCGATGGCCGCAACGGCCGCGCCAGACGGTGGCGCCGCAGCGAGCGGTAGTCGTTTGACCACGGCGCCGAAGAGCTCGATCAACACGTCTTGGTATTCGTCGACGCCATCACCGATGAAGACCACATCCTCTGGGCCGCTCACAAAACGAGCCAGTTCGCGCGGAGCGATGGCCATCTCGGCGACCACACGATCGAGCTGGTCGCCGCGCCAGCGAAAGCTGGCGGCGTAGATCTCGCTGCGGCGCGCATCGAGGATCGTCCACACCGTTTCGGTACGAGGGCCGAGTGCGCGTGCGAGCGCTTCCAGCGTCGGCACCGCCACCAGATGAGCGTTGGCAGCGTACGCCAACCCCTTCGCCGTGCTGAGCCCAACACGCAGCCCGGTAAACGACCCAGGGCCGGCTGACACCGCGATCGCGTCGAGATCACTGATCGCGATGCGCGCTTGAGTGAGAACGCCGTCAATCAGGGGAATGATGGCGGCAGCGAGCGTGTTCTCGACGCGTTCGGTCCGCTGCGCGACGGCCACGCCGTCGCGATCAATCCCGACACTCGCGGTCCACGTCGCGGTGTCGAGTCCGAGGGTCCACACGGTGTGCTAGCCCTGTAGGACGCGGGCGATGTCGTTGTAGAAGGCGAACAGCATCAACGCGATCAGCACAAACAAGCCGACCTGCTGCGCCAGTTCGCGGTAGCGCAGCTCAATCGGGCGGCCGAGCAGTCCTTCGATGGCAAAGAAAAACAGGTGCCCACCATCGAGCACCGGGATCGGCAGCAGGTTGAGGATGCCGAGATTGATGCTGATCACCGCGGTGAACATGAGGAGAAACTCGATGCCCAGCGCCGCCTGCTTGCCGGCTTGGCGGACGATCTCGATTGGCCCGCCGATTTCGCTCGATGGGATCTTGCCCGAGACCATCTTCACCAATCCCACCAGAATCGTCTCACCCCAGATGAACGTTTGCTGACCAGCCATCCAGACAGCTTCGAGCGGGCCAACGTTCTTCACGTCGAGCCCGGGCTCGATGCCGATGAGATAGAGTTTGGTTTCGAGTTCTTCGCCGAAGATCGTCTTGTTGGGGCGCTCCTTCGGCGTGACGTTGATCTTGCGTTCGCCGCCGTTGCGATCGATCGTCAGCGTCAGCGTGCGACCGCCACTCTGACGGATCGCCTGCGACATTTCGTCCCAGGTGCTGACCGGCTTGTCATCAACAAAGCGAACGACATCGCCGGCTTCGACGCCGGCCTCGATCGCCGGCATGCCGGCCGACAGCCCGCCGACCTTCGCCTGTTCGCTCGGTGTGCGTACGCCGAACGCGATGTACGTCACGCAAAAGATCAGGAAGGCAAATAGCAGATTCGTGCCCGGTCCGGCGAAGACGATGGCAAAGCGCCGGCTGACAGGTTGGTGCGCAAACGACACCTTCTTCGCCGCCTCGTCCAGTTCGGCGTCGGAATCCTCGCCCTCCATTTTGACGTAGCCGCCCAGCGGGACGACACTGAGTTGATACTCCGTATCGCCGGAGCGCCAACCGAATAGTTTTGGACCGAAGCCGATGGAAAAGCGGAGCACCTTGACGCCAACGCGCTTGGCTACCAAAAAGTGACCCAGCTCGTGCACCAAGATCAGAAATCCCAGGACGATGATGGCCGCGAGAATACTGGTGGGCATTGAATCTCCTCACTCCACCTCAACGGCAGAGATCGACGTAATAGTATAGGAGGGCTACCGGGAACACCAGACTGTCGATGCGATCCAGCACGCCGCCATGGCCGGGGAAAATCCATCCCGACTCCTTGGCGGCGAACGTGCGCTTCATCATGGATTCGCACAGATCGCCTACCTGCCCCACCACGCCAATCACTACCGCAACCACCGTCGCTTCAGTCCATCCCAGGTCGGGGACATCGAGTCCCATCAGCGGTAGCAGCACCAGCTCTACGATACCGACCCCCGCCACGCTTCCGGCGAGAATGCCGAGTGCGCCTTCGACGGTCTTGCCGGGGCTGACGCGCGGCATGAGCTTGTGCTTGCCGAACGCGTGGCCGGCGAAGTAGCCGCTGCTGTCACCCCCCATCCCCGCACCAAGGAGAAGAATGACCCAGCCGGCGCCGTGCGGCGTCTGCCACAGCCACACGAAGTACGGCAGCAACACGCTGACGTACAAAATCCCCAACAACGTCAGGCCGAGATCGCCGATGCCCTTCTCGAAATCGACACGCGCCAGCAACGTCCAGCTCAACCCGATCACTAAAGCGGCCACCATCGCGAAGGCGAGCCAGTCGGCGCGGGTCGACGCGCTCGCGATCGCCAGCATCCAACCGAGCGCCACACCCAACGCGCGCGAGCCCGGTTGGCTCGGAAACGCCATCACGAAATATTCGAGGACACCAACCGCCGCGATCAGCGCCAACACCGCGGCGAAGAGCCAGAATGGTGCGTACTTGATCAGTAGCAGCAGCAGAGGGATGGCGACCGCGGCAGTCGCGAGCCTAGCGCGCAACACGGAGCGGTTCCCCTTGCGGCGATTCGAGCACGCGGCCGAAGCGCCGTTCGCGTTGCTGAAACACCGCGAGTGCTTCACAAAACTGGCGCTCGCGGAAGTCCGGCCACAGAGTCTCAGTGACGAAAATTTCGCTGTACGCCAGCTGCCAGAGGTAGAAGTTCGACAGCCGCATCTCGCCACTGGTGCGAATGAGCAGATCGGGATCAGGAATGCCGTGCGTGCTGAGGTAACGGTCGACGACAGCTTCGTCGATGCGGTCGGGGTCGAGTCGCCCCGCTTCACACTCACGGGCGATCACCCGCGCGGCGCGGACAATGTCCGAGCGGGCGCCGTAACTCACCGCTAGCACGACCGTCATCCCGGTGTTGTGTTTGGTGGCTTCGATGTCCGCCGCCAAGTAGCGCTGCACCGCGAGCGGCAGGCGAGTCGTGTCGCCAACGGCGACCAACCGGATGTCGCGCTCCATCATTTTCTTGAGTTCGGTGCGCAGGTAGCGGCGCAGCAAGCCCATCAACGCGCTCACTTCGGTGCGCGGACGTTGCCAATTTTCCGTCGAGAAGGCGTACAGGCTGAGATACTCGATGCCCAGGTCGCGCGCTTGTTCGACGATTGCCCGCACGGAGTCCTTGCCGTGTTTGTGCCCTTCGATGCGGCTGAGGCCGCGCTGCTGCGCCCACCGGCCGTTGCCGTCCATGATGATGGCGACGTGACGGGGCAGACGCGTCAGGTCCAGAGAAGGCAGCGCCGGCACCGGATCAAACCTCGAGAATTTCTTCTTCCTTGGTCTTCAGCGCTTTGTCGATGCGTTCAATGTAGCCGTTGGTGATCTCCTGCACCTTCTCCTGGCCGCGACGCAGATCGTCTTCGGTAATTTCCTTGTCCTTCTCCAGCGTCTTGAGCATGTCGATGGCCTCATGGCGATGATTGCGCATCGAGACGCGATGGCCCTCCGCTTCCTTGCGAACATGCTTGACCAAATCGCGCCGCCGCTCGGCGGTCAGTTCAGGGATGGGGATGCGAATGATCTTGCCGTCGTTCATCGGCGTCAGGCCGAGGTCCGACTGCTGAATGGCGCGTTCGATTTCCTGCATCGCGCCCTTGTCGTACGGCTGCAACACGAGCATCCGCGGCTCCGGCGCCGAGATCCCCGCCAGTTGGTTGAGCGGCGTCTTGGTGCCGTAGTAGTCGACCATAATGCCGTCGAGCAGCGCCGTGGAGGCGCGGCCGGTGCGCGTGCGCCCGAAGTCACGCCGGCAACTGACCAGCGTCCGCTCCATGTCCTTACGCAGTCCTTCAATGACCTCGTCTATCATGGTCGTTGCCTTACTATGGTGCCGACTGCCTCGCCGGTAACTGCACGCTTGATGTTGCCGCGCGCGGAGAGATCGAACACGATGATCGGCAGCGAGCTCTCTTTACAGAGCGATATGGCGGTCGCGTCCATGACCTTGAGTTCCTTGCTCAGACACTCCAGATAGGTCAACTCCGTGAACTTCTTCGCGTTGGGTTTCTTGCGCGGGTCGGCGTCGTAGATGCCATCGACGTTGGTGGCTTTGAGCATCACTTCGGCCCCGATCTCCGCCGCGCGCAAGCTCGCCGCCGTGTCAGTAGTGAAGAACGGATTGCCGGTGCCGCCGGCAAAGATCACCACCCGCCCCTTTTCAAGATGGCGCGTGGCGCGCCGGCGGATGTAGGGCTCGGCGACTTGCTGCATCTCGATGGCCGACTGGACGCGAGTCTGCACGCCTTCGCGTTCGAGCGCGTCTTGCAATGCTAAGGCGTTGAAGATGGTGGCGAGCATGCCCATGTAGTCCGCGGTGGCTCGCTCCATGCCGCGACTGCTGCCGGCCACGCCGCGAAAAATGTTCCCACCGCCAATCACCACGGCGACCTCGGCGCCGAGATCACGCACTTCTTTGATCTCGCCGGCAATGCCTCGCAAGACATTATTGTCGATCCCAAACTCCTGCCCGCCGAGGAGGGCTTCGCCGCTGAGTTTGAGGAGAATACGCCGGTAGCGCAGCCGGGTTGGCGACGCTGTTGCTGCCGCTCCGCCGCGGCGAGGCACTCCGGCCACGACTTATGCCGCCTGCTCGGTCTGCTCCCCGAGCTGGTACCGCGCGAAGCGCTTGACCGTTATCGATCCACCGACCCGCTTCACGACCTCCGCCAACCACGTGCTCACGGAGCGATCGGGGTCCTTGATGAACGGCTGTTCGAGCAAGCAGACATCTCTGAAAAACTTGTCCAACTTGCCGGTCACCATCTTCTCGATCACTGCGTCGGGCTTTCCCGAGGTGGCGGCTTGAGCGCGATAGATGGCGCGCTCGCCATCGAGGACATCGACCGCCACTTCCTCACGGCGGACGTAGCGCGGATTCGCCGCAGCGACTTGCATCGCGAGATCGCGGACCAGTTGGGCGCAATCCGCTGAATTCGTGATCGCTCCGTCGCGGGCCAGTTCGAGCAGCACGCCGATCTTGCCGCCAGCGTGGATGTAGGAGCCGACTAACCCGCCGTTCGCCGGTGATTCGAAGCGCGCCGCCCGGCGCATCACGACGTTCTCGCCAGTCTTCGCCACCGCAGTGGTAATCAGCTCACCCAGATTCACGTCGGCGCCATGCGTCAACACTTGTTGGGCCGCCTGCTCGACCAGCGCGCCGAATTCGGGCGTGCGGGCGACGAAATCGGTTTCGCAGTTCACTTCGACCAGGGCGCCGACCGTGCCGTCGCCATTGCTGGCCGCGACGATCAGACCTTCGCTCGCCACGCGGGTGGCGCGTTTCGCCGCCGCGGCGAGTCCCTTCTCGCGCAGTACGACGATCGCCTTTTCGAGGTCGCCTGCACTGTCGGCGAGCGCCCGCTTGCAATCCATCATTCCCGCCCCGGTCTTATCGCGCAGTTCGCGAACCAGGGCGGCGCTGACTTCACTCACTGCACCATCCCTCCTTCGACAGTGGCCGCGGGGGCCACCTGGCTCGGGCCGGCGTCGTCGGCAACCTGGTCGCTCACACCCTTGGCGCGCTCTTCGGCGCGTGCGCGACCTTCGAGGACCGCATCCGCGATCGCCCCGCAGAACAGACGAATGGCGCGGATGGCGTCGTCGTTGCCGGGGATCTTGTGATCGATCACGTCGGGGTCGCAGTTGGTGTCGACCACCGCGACCACCGGGATGTGGAGCTTGTTGGCTTCCTTGACCGCGATCTCTTCCTTCTGCGGGTCGATCACAAACAGCGCGTCGGGCAGCTTGCGCATGTTCTTGATTCCACCGAGGGCACCGAGGAGCTTGTCGCGCTCGCGACTGACGTTGAGCATTTCCTTCTTGGTGAGAGCTTGGGCCATCACCGGGTTCTCGAGCGTCTCTTCGCACTTCTTCAACTTGTCGATGCTCTGCTTGATGGTTTGGAAGTTCGTGAGGGTGCCGCCCAGCCAACGGGTGTTGACGTAGAACATGCCGCAGCGGTCGGACTCTTCCTTGATCGCGTCCTGGGCTTGCTTCTTGGTGCCGACAAACAGGACGTGGCCGCCCTGGGCCGCCACTTCGCGCACGAACGCGTAGGCGTTCTCGAAGAGCTTTACCGTCTGCTGCAGATCGATGATGTAGATGCCGTTGCGGGCGCCAAAGATGTACGGCTTCATCTTTGGGTTCCAGCGGCTCGTTTGGTGGCCGAAGTGCACACCGGCCTCCAAGAGCTGCTTCATGCTCACTTCCATACAGATCTCCTCTCCAACATTCAGAACCGGGTCAGATTCAAGAGCACAGAGATAACAGAAAGGGAATTCCTCAGGCAACCGCCCGCTACTGGTTCATCGAGGCCAGGAACTCGGCATTGGTCTTGGTGTCGCCGACCTTGTCGAGCACGAATTCCATGGCCTCGACCGGGTTCAACTGGGCCAACAGCTTGCGCAAAATCCATACGCGGCTGAGGGTTTCGCGTTCCAGGAGCAGCTCTTCCTTGCGCGTGCCCGAACGGTTGATGTCGATGGCGGGGAAAATACGCTTGTCGACCAGCCGGCGATCGAGGTGGATTTCCATGTTCCCGGTGGCCTTGAACTCTTCGAAAATCACTTCATCCATGCGACTGCCGGTGTCCACGAGGGCGGTCCCCATGATGGTGAGACTGCCGCCGTCTTCGATGTTGCGCGCGGCACCGAGAAACTTTTTCGGCTTGTGCAAGGCGTTGGAATCGACGCCACCGGAAAGGATCTTGCCGCTCGGCGGCACCACCGTGTTGTAGGCGCGCGCCAAGCGCGTGATGCTGTCGAGCAGGATCACCACGTCGCGGCCGTGCTCGACCAGCCGTTTCGCCTTCTCGATCACCATTTCCGCCACCTGCACGTGGCGGGTAGCGGGCTCGTCGAAGGTCGAACTGATCACTTCGCCCTTCACCGAGCGCTGCATGTCGGTGACTTCTTCCGGCCGCTCGTCGATGAGCAGGACGATCAGCACCACCTCCTTGTGATTCTGCGTGATGCCGTGCGCAATATGTTGCAGCATCATCGTCTTGCCGGTACGTGGCGGCGCAACGATCAGGCCGCGCGTGCCCTTCCCGATGGGCGTGAACAGATCGATCAGTCGCCCCGTGAATTCTCGCGGATCGTGTTCCAACTTGAGCTGCTCATTGGGATACAGCGGCGTGAGGTTGTCGAAGAGGATCTTCTCGCGCGCCTTCTCCGGCTCCTCGTAGTTGATCGCTTCAACCTTGAGCAGGGCAAAATAGCGCTCGCCCTCTTTGGGTGGCCGAATCTGACCGGAAACCACATCGCCGGTACGCAAGTTGAAGCGGCGAATCTGACTCGGAGAGATGTAGATATCGTCGGGGCCGGGGAGGTAGTTGTAGTCGGGCGCGCGGAGGAATCCGAAACCGTCGGGCAGTATCTCAAGGACGCCTTCGCCGTAGACGAAGCCACTCTGCTCGGTCTGCGCGCCCAAGATGGCAAAGATCAGCTCCTGCTTGCGCAGATTGGCGGCGCCTTCGACATTGAAGTCTTTCGCTATCTGCGCCAGCTCGTTGATCTTCTTTTCCTTGAGCGCCTTCAGGTTGAGCGCACCCTCACGCTCGGGTGGCTCTTCGACCGGTTCGGTGGGCAAGCCTTGCACCGGTGCGGGCTCGTGCCGCTGCTGCCCACCGTCGTCCCCGTGATGATTGTTGTGGTGCGAGTGATGACGGCGGCGGCGCTCCGGGCGTCCCCCTGAGCCTTGCGGTCTCTCTCTCCCGACAACGTCGTCGGCCATACTTAGGTCCTCTCTTCTTTCAACGATCTCAATTTCGGAGATGCGCGGTGTGATGATCGGGCGGTTCCGAGGCGGGTGTCGTGCTCGGAGGCCCTCGGTCGTGACGCGCGTTGCTGTTGTGGGGAAACGCTACTGGATGGTCTGGGTGAAGTCAAGCTGGCAAGCGCCAATCTGGCTAGTCCCATCCGGTCGAGCAGGCCGAGCAGATCGTCGGGCAACCCTGCCGAGACGCCGATCGACTTACCGGTGTGCGGATGCACAAACTCGATTCGCGCTGCGTGCAGGGCCTGCCGCGACATCGCCAAGGCGGCTGCACGCGCACCGCCACCACCGTAGAGGGCGTCGCCGACAACCGGATGTCCCAGGGCGGCGAGATGGACGCGAATCTGATGCGTGCGACCGGTTTGCGGCCACACGCG
Source organism: Deltaproteobacteria bacterium (assembly GCA_016178705.1). Taxonomy (NCBI): domain Bacteria; kingdom Pseudomonadati; phylum Myxococcota; class Myxococcia; species Deltaproteobacteria bacterium. Next base: position 163,745 of record JACOST010000008.1, read on the forward strand.
CACCACGCTCATGCCGTTCGTGTCCGCTACCACTTCGTAGCGCGTAATCGCGGCACGCCCGCCGGCGCGCACACTCATGCGTTTGCGCTGCACCGGATGACGGCCGATCGGCCGCCGGATCTCACCTTGACGCTCGCGCAACGTGCCCCACACCAGGGCGAGATACTCCTTGCTGACCTCGCGGGCGCGAAACTGCGCGCCCAACGCGGCCAAGGTCGCGGCGTCTTTCGCGATCACCAACACGCCCGAGGTATCCTTGTCGAGCCGGTGAACGATTCCCGGCCGCAGCGGGTCGAGATCGGCGGGCCGGCTCTGCCAGCGGTGCAGTAGCGCACTCACCAGAGTGCCCTGCCAATGGCCCGGCGCCGGATGCACGACCAAACCCGGCGGCTTATTGATGATGAGCAGCCAGTCGTCTTCGTGCAGCACATCGAGCGGGATGGCTTCCGGCATCACGTCAGCACACGAGGGGTGGCGACGCGCGGGGCGAACTTCAACGCATTGGCCACAGCGCAGCACAGAACTGGGTTTCGCCGGCACCCCATCGATCCACACACCACCGTCGGCGATGAGTCGGTGCACTTGCGAACGGGTCCCCCAAGTCCCAACGCCGGCCAAGAAGCGATCGAGCCGTTGCCGCGCATCGGCGCGTTCGATCGTAACGGTGAACACGTCCATCATTCAGACTAGCTCTTGCGCCAGCACCGCGCGCGCCGCCGCCACGTCTTGGTGGATCTGCGTGACCAACGCCTCGGCGTCGGCGAACTTCACCTCACCGCGGATGCGCTTGAGAAACGCCACTTCCACCCGCTGCCGATAGAGATCGGCAGCGAAATCGAAAACGTGAGTCTCGATGCTGCGTTCACGATCGCCGAAGGTCGGGTTGAACCCGATGTTGGCGATCGCCGCGCGCCACTGATCGCGGTACCGCAGGCGTACCGCATATACCCCGTCCGGCGGTAACATCGCCGCCTTCACGCGCAGGTTGGCGGTGGGAAAACCCATCGTGCGACCGCGATGGTGGCCATGAATCACGCGCCCGGCGATGGTGTGCGGCCGGCCGAGCAGGAGGCGCGCGTGCTCAATCTCCCCCGCGCGCAACGCTCGCCGCACGGCGCTGCTGCTGGCAACGTGGTCGCCGACACGAACCGGCTCGACCACTTCGACCTCCACGCCAAGTTCGGCGCCCAGTCGACCTAGCACCGCCGCGTTGCCGCCTCGGTTGTGGCCAAAGCTGACGCTGTGACCAACCACCAGACGCCGCACCCCGAGCCGCTCGACGATCAAGCGCCGAACGAAGTCTTCCGCCGTGATGCGAGCGAAGCGCAGGCTGAAGCGTTGCGCGATGATCACATCGACACCGCATGCGGCCATCAATTCGAGTCGCTGGCGCAAACCCATGATCACCGCAGCCCCGCGGGCCGGCGCGAGCACCTGCGCCGGGTGCGGCCAGAAGGTGATGGCGATGGCTTCCCCATCCTGCGCACGCGCCGCGGCGACCGTGCGGGCGAGGATCGCTTGATGGCCGCAGTGGACTCCGTCAAAGTTACCGAGCGTCAACACCGGCGTCGCAAACCGACGCTCGATGTGCTCGAGATGCCGCAACACGAGCATAGGCAAGGTATACAGGCGAATGGCCGCGGCGACAGCGCGCCACCGTCAGTCGCCGAGACTGCGTAGTTTCTGTCGTCCCTGCTCCGCCTCTTCCGACTTCGGATGATCGCTGATCAATTTCTGCAGCACGAGGCGGGCATCGAGCTTGTCGCCAGAGTCTTCAAACGCCGCAGCCAGCGTCCACAACGCGCTCGGCACCTTGTCGCCCTTGGGATACTTGGAGAGCACGTCGTTCAATTCGACGATGGCCTTGTTGTAGTTCTTCTGCCGGTAGTAGCACTCGCCGACCCAATACTGCGCGTTGTCGGCCAGATCGGACTTGGGATTTTTGCGGATGAAGGCGCGGAACTTCGGCTCGGCTTGATCACATTGACCGGCCTTCACCGCGCGAATGCCGTCGCGATACTCTTCATCAACCTTGGTGCCTTGCAGCGCGGCGTCTTCGCGTGCGAGCGCCGCTTCAGAAACCGTCAGCGGCTTGGTCGGCTCGGGAGTTGGCGGCGGGGACGCGACAACGGGCGGCGCTTCACCCGTCGTTGGGGTACCCGGCATCACACCGGCCGGCGGCGATCCCCCCGGCGGCACGCCGACCGGCGGAATAGTCTGCCCCTGCGCGGCGAGTCGCGCCTCAAGCTCAGCCAGACGCTTCTCCAAGTCTTCCGTTGAGCGCGAACCACCGCGCGCGCCATGACCGCCAGCGCGATTGGCTTCGTCGATCTGACTACGGATCTGTTCCACCTTTCGCCGCAAGCTATCGACTGCGACCTGGGTGTCCGCCAACAGCGCGCGGACCTCGCGCTGATCCTTTTGCACCTTCACCAGATCGGCGCGCGTAGCGCAGCCGCTCGCAACCGCGGCGAGGACACAGAGAAGGAATGGATAACGGAACGGACGCACTCTATTCGGCCAAGACGACGAAATGGGCGCGCCGATTGCGCTGCCAACAGCCCTCGTCGTGCTCGCGGCAGAGCGGGAGCTCTTCTCCGTAGCTGATCGTGGTGAGTCGATCGGCCGCCACCCCGAGCGTGACCAGGTAGTCCTTCGCCGCGCGGGCGCGCTTGGCGCCGAGCGCGAGGTTGTATTCAACCGTGCCCCGTTCATCGCAGTGACCTTCGATCTCGGCCTTCTTCTTCGGATTGTCTTTCAGCCAATCGCTGTTCGCGCGCAACGTCGTCCGTGCCGTCTCGTCGAGTTCAGATGAGTCGAAGGCGAACGGTACATCCGCCAAGGGTCCGCCTTCGGTCGGATTCAACCCGGCCTTGTTCCGTTCCAAGCTTCCGGCGCCGGCGAGCTCTGAATCGCTGAGCTTGGCGACATCATCACCTTCTCCGACACCCTTCTTTTTAGTGGGACAGCCCGTGCCAACGAAAGACAGCAGCAGCCCGAGAGTCACGAACGGAATTAGTCGCCGACCCATCACACAACCTCCCTTCGCCCGGTCAAATACCCTCACAACAACCAGTGGCGAGTGGTCATTCCAACCAGCGCGACCAAGCCGGGCTCGTATCATCTCCCGCTCCACGGGTCAACGGAACTTGGCTCGCGCCGCTACGATCCATCACATAGAGCAGCGCCGCGCCGCTGCGCGTCGAGGTGAACACCAAGTACCGCCCGTCGGGCCCCCAACTCGGATCCTCGTTGTTGCCTTCGCCGTTGGTGAGCTGTTTCACGTCACTGCCGTCGGGCTTGATGGTGAAGATGTTGAACCGCCCGTTGCGGCTGACGTACGCGATGCGATCGCCCTTGGGCGACCACGCCGGCGAAGTATTGTAGCTGCCGTTGTATGTGACTCGCTTTACGTTACTACCGTCGGCGTTCACGGTGTAAATTTGCGGGTTGCCGGTGCGGCTCGAGCAGAAGGCCAGCTGCGTGCCGTCGGGCGACCACGATGGCGACACGTCGATCGCCCAGTGATCGGTGACCCGCCGGATCAGCCGTCCGTCTTTATCGAGGATGAAGATGTCGGAGTTGCCGTTGTCCTCCAACGCGACGGCGATGCGCGTACCGTCGGGCGACCACTTGCCGCCGAGGTTGAGTCCTCTCTCGGCCGACAGGCGCACTTCGCGACCAGCCGACAGGTCGAGCGAGTACAAATCAGGATTGCCACGCTTGTACGAAGTGTATAGCAGGCTGCGCGAGTCGGGATTCCACGATGGAGAGAGATCCAATGTCTTGCCGCTGGTGACTTGCAGCAGATCGCCGCCGTCGACGCTCATCACGTAGAGGTTCTTGAAGCGCCCACCGCGGGTCGACACGAACGCGATCTTCGCATCGAACGGACCACGTTCGCCGGTGAACTGTTGCAGGATCTCGTCGGCGAAGCGGTTGGCCACGCGCCGCATCAGACTCGGCGAGCCGTTGGTGTAGCGGCGCCCGACCAATTGCCGCCGTTGATAGACGTCGAACAGCCGCGCTTCCACGGTCATCTGATCGCCGACCATCTGCACGCTGCCTTTCACCAGCGCCAGCGCGCCGATCACCGACCAATTGTCGAAGTTGGTCTGCTCGGCGGTGATGCCCGCAGTTTCGGGCGGCTCGATGTATGCCTTGCGATCAATGATGCGGAACAAGCCGGAGAGTTCAAGGTCGCGCACCACGATATCGGCGAATTCCGTCGCCAGCTTCGCACCCGCGCCGTGAGCGGAGAGGTCCTTCAGCGGCGACACCGCGATCGGATAACTGCGCGAGCCGGGTCCCTGAATGCTGAGGCTCGTCTGCGCCCACGCTGACGAGCCACCGACCACACACGCGGCCAACAACCACCCACACACTCGTTGTCTCATCCTGCTTCTCACTCCTTGCTGGCATCTTCTGGCGTGAACGTGGTTTCGAGATCAGAAAGCTCCTTGCGATACGCCGCTGGCGGTGCGGGCAGCGGACTCACGGCGCGGACCGCACGGATCACGGATGTATCGTAACTCGCATCACCGCTCGACTTGGTAATGCGGATGTCGGAAATCTCGCCGTCCTCGCCAACACGAAAGCGCACCATGGCCTCGAGATTCGGATTCGCGCCCGCCCATGCCCATGCTTCCTTCAACCGCGCACGAACCTGGCTCTGATAGAGGACAAACTCCAGTCCCATGAGCTGGCCCGCGCCCGGCCCCTTGCCTGGCCCGACCGAAATTGGTCCGCCGCCGGACTTGTCTCCGCCTTTCGTCGTGCCGCCACCTTGAACGCCTTCGCTCTTCACCCGCTCGATCGCTTTGGCGAGTTGCTCGTCGCGCAAGCGCGCGGCGATTGCCTCCTTGCTCGGTGCCGGCGTGCTCGGCGCTTTCTTCGCCGGCGTGGACACGACCGCGACCGGTGCGGCTTTCGCTTCCGGTTTCGCCTTCACCGCCTCCACTTTTGCCTTCGACGTATCAGCTTTGGCTTGCGCGATCGGTGTGTGAGTCGGCTCCGCCGCTTTCGGTTGCGTCGCCACCGCCACTGCGACGACCTTCTCTTCCACCGGCTTCGCCTCTTCCTTCTTTGGCTCCGGCTTCGGTGGAGGCGGCGGTTCGACCTGCTTCACTTCTTCCTTCGGCGGAGGCTCAGGAGGCTTCACTTCTTCCTTGGGTGGCGGAGGTGGCGGCTCCACCTTCGGCGGCGCTTCGAGTTTGCCCTTGCTGCCGGGAATCACATTGGTGCCTGCGAGTTGATCGGAGTTGACGAGATCGACGACGTACGCCGTCACGGGCCGCGGTCGCAACGTAAAGCGGCCCGGCAGCAATGCGATCACCAGTACCCCGCCGAGATGTGCGAGTGCCGACAACAGCACCATCCAGAACAGGCCGCTGTCCCACTCTGCACGGTGCAAGATGACCGGGTCGTGGCGGCTCACCGCTGTTCGGCTGGAGGTTCGGTTACCATTCCCAACCGCTCCACCCCGGCACCTTTGATGGTCGCGATCACATGCGCAACGACTCCGTAGCGCACGTTCTGATCCGCGCGCAGAAACACTTGCCGATCCGGCCGCTCCTTCAAGATCGCTTGCAGCTTCGGCGTGAGGTCAACTTCCTTCATCACCACGTCGTTGAGGTACACCTGTCCCTTCGGATCGATCGCAACCACGAGTTGCTGCTCTTCGCCGGTGAGTGCCGCGGCTTTGACCTTAGGAAGGTTGATGCTGACGCCTTGCTGCAGAATCGGTGCCGTCACCATGAAGATCACCAGCAGCACCAGCATGACGTCGACCAGCGGCGTCACGTTGATCTGCGCAATGCTGCCGCTGTTGCTATCGTCGAACCCGGCCACGCTACGCGCCTCCGCCTACTTGAGGAAGTGACGTTCGGCGATGTTCAAAAATTCGGACGCGAAGTTCTCCATGTCAGCGTGCAGGACCCGGATCTGCCGGGCGAAGTAGTTGTAGCCGATCAGCGCGGGGATGGCCGCGAACAGTCCCACCGCCGTCGCGATCAGCGCTTCGGAGATGCCGGGCGCGACGGCTTGAATGCTCGACGACTGCGTCGTGCTGAGACCGCGAAACGCGTTCATGATGCCCCACACGGTCCCGAACAATCCAATGAAGGGCGTGCTGCTGGCGGTGGTGGCGAGAAACGTGAGCGCGCGCTCGAGCTGCGTCAGCTCCTGATTGGTGGCGCGCTTCATCGCGCGCTCGACGTTGTCGATGCCACCCAGCTCGGTGGTGAGGCCTTCGCCGCGCGGGGCCTCGCGTTTGGCGCGCGTGAGACGGACGAGTTCCTGGTAGCCGGCGCGAAACACCTGCGCCACCGGGCTCTGCTTCATCTCCTGACTCGCGGTGTGAATGTTGGTGAGGTTCTTGGTGTCCCAGAACATCTCGATAAAGCGCTCCGACTGCCGTCGGGCGGTGCGCACTTGACGCAGCTTGTAGAACAAGATGCCCCAGCTAATCACCGAGAAGCTGATCAGAATGTAGAGGACGAATTGGACGACCGCGCCGGCGCCGGTGATCATCGACACCATGCTGTCCTGCCGCATCCCCCCCTCCGCCTGCGCAAACGCCGCCGGCAGCCACACCCAAAGCATACACCGTCCTCTTCAGCGCACCGTCGCGGACGCTATTACACGCTCCCCAGCGAGTCAACGAAGCAACTGCCGAAGCGTTGCCCCGCACCGCTTGCACAAGCGCTTGCCATCGCGGCGGTGATCTCGCCAGAAGCGAACCGAGGCCATGTCCGCGTCTGTCTGCCTCCATCAGCGGTTGCGTCTTTTCCCATCGCCTCCACGACCGTCCGCGCTTTCTTGACTGCCCGGGGTGAAGATGGTTTAGCCCGAACCTATCATCTTAGTTCGCGAGGAGATCTGAATGGGCATCAAGATCGGCATCAATGGCTTCGGACGCATCGGCCGCAATGTCTTTCGCGCCGCGCTCGATGATCCCAATCTCGAGTTCGTCGCGGTCAACGACATCACCGACGCCAAGACCCTCGCGCACTTGCTCAAGTACGACTCGGTCCACGGCCGCTTGAACCAAACCGTCGAGGCCGACAAGGACACGCTCATCGTCGGCGGCCGTCGCGTCCGCGTGCTCGCGGAACGCGATCCGGGTAAGCTGCCGTGGAAGGATCTCGGCGTCGACATCGCGATCGAATCGACCGGTCTGTTCACCGCCCGCGAGAAGGCTGCGTTACATCTGAGCGCTGGGGCGAAGAAGGTGATCATCTCCGCACCTGCGAAGGGGGCCGACCTCACGCTCTGCTACGGCGTGAATCACACGGCGTACAAGAAGGACGCGCATCACGTTATCTCCAACGCCTCGTGCACCACCAACTGCCTCGCGCCCGTCGCCAAGGTGCTGCACGAGACCTTCGGCATCAGGCGCGGTCTGATGACCACCGTGCACGCCTACACCAACGACCAACGCATCCTCGATCTGCCCCACGAAGATCTGCGCCGCGCGCGCGCCGCCGCGCTGTCGATGATCCCGACCACGACCGGTGCAGCTAAGGCCGTCGGCGAAGTACTCCCCGAACTCAAGGGTAAGCTCGACGGCATGGCCATCCGCGTACCGACGCCCAACGTCTCGGTGGTCGACCTCAGCGCCGAGTTGAACAAGCCGGCCAGCGAGGCCGAAATCAACACCGCAATGCAGCAGGCGGCCGCTGGCCCGCTCAAGGGCGTGCTCCAGTATTGCGACGAGCCGCTGGTGTCGATCGATTTCAACGGCAACCCGCACTCGTCGATCTTCGACGCGCTGTCGACCAAGGTCATGGACGGCAACTTCATCAAGGTCCTGTCCTGGTACGACAACGAGTGGGGCTTCTCGCGCCGCATGTGCGACGTGGCGCGCTTGATCGGATCATCGCTGTAGGCAGTCTAGGTGGGTGCAGGCCTCTGTACCCGCACGGCGGGTCGTTGGCCCGCCGCCGCGCGTCACGATTCGAAAATGAAGCGCCGAAAATGACCCGCATTGACCAATTGCATCTGAGCGGCAAGCGGGTGTTCATCCGCGTCGACTTCAACGTGCCCCTGAAGGACGGCTCGATCACCGACGCCACGCGTATCGAGGCGGCGTTGTCGACCATCCGTTACGCGCGCGAGCACGGCGCGAAGGTGATTCTCGCATCGCACCTCGGTCGCCCCAATGGTAAGTCGAATCCAGCGCTGACCCTCGCGCCTGCAGCCGACACACTCGCCAAGCTGCTCGGGGCACCAGTGCCTCTGGCCGGCGACTGCGTCGGCGCGGCCGTCGAAGCTCAAGTCAACGCACTGACGAATGGCAGCGTGCTCATGCTCGAGAACCTGCGCTTCCACCCCGAAGAGGAGCAGAACGATCCGGCATTCTCGCAGGCGCTGGCGCGCTTGGCCGACGTGTACATCAACGACGCATTCGGCACTGCCCATCGAGCGCATGCATCGACCGCAGGGATGGTGCGGCTCGTGCGAGAACGCGCTGCCGGCTTCCTCTTGCAGAAGGAGTGCGCATATCTCGGAAAAGTCCTGGCCAACCCCGATCGGCCGCTGGTGGCGATCCTCGGCGGCGCCAAGGTGTCGGACAAGATTCAGGTCATCGCAAATCTGATCGACAAGGTGGATACACTGCTGATCGGCGGCGGCATGGCGTACACGTTCCTTCGTGCGCAGGGATTGCCGATCGGCAAGTCGTTGCTCGAAGCCGAGCACGTCAAGCTGGCAACCGAGTTGTTGGCGAAAGCCAAGGCACGCGGTGTGGGTCTGCTGCTGCCAACCGATCACGTCGTCGCAACCGAACCCAAGGTCGGGGTGATCGCGACGACGGCGACAGAAATCCCCGCCGACAAGATGGCCCTCGACATCGGATCCGAAACTATCGCGAGCTTTCGCGCCGTGATCGCCACTGCGCGCATGGTGGTGTGGAACGGACCGCTCGGCGTCTTCGAAATACCGCCGTTCAACGCCGGCACGCTCGCCATCGCCAACGCGCTCGCCGATTCCAGCGCCACCACCATCGTCGGTGGCGGCGACTCGGTCGCGGCGGTGATGCAATCGGGCCGCGCCAAGGATATCACCCACATCTCCACCGGCGGCGGTGCCTCGTTGGAATTTCTCGAAGGCGAAACGCTGCCCGGTCTTGCCGCGCTGGAGGACTAGATGACCTTCGAAACCGCCTACGGCCCTCTGCCTACTGCCTACTGAGGTCCACCATGCACGCTTCACGTCGCCCGCTGATCGCGGGCAATTGGAAAATGTTTTGCACGCGCGCCGAAGCGGTGGCGTTGGTCGACGGCCTCAAGGCTGCGGTGAAGGGGCTCACGGACCGCGAGGTGCTGGTGGCCCCACCATTCACCGCGCTGGTCCCGGTTGCCACCGCCGTGCAAGGCAGTCCGATCTTGCTCGCCGGACAGAATCTCCATTGGGAAGACACCGGCGCGTTCACCGGCGAAGTGTCCGGCCCCATGCTGCGCGATGCGGGGTGCACGCATGTGATCATCGGCCATTCCGAGCGGCGCCAGTTCTTCGGCGACACCGACGAGAGCGTGAACAAGAAAATCGGCGCCGCGCGCAAGCACGGACTGACGCCGATCGTGTGTGTCGGTGAAGTGCTCGCCGAGCGTGAGGCTGGCCAGACGTTGGCGGTGATTGAACGCCAGATCAGCGGTGCGTTGAAGGGGCTGACGGCCGATGCTATAGGCTCGCTCGTCTTCGCGTACGAACCGGTGTGGGCGATCGGAACCGGCAAGGTTGCCACCCCTGAGCAAGCGCAGGAGGTGCACGCTGCGATCCGGGGGATGTTGCACCGCATTGGGGCTGCCGCGGCAGCGGCGCGCGTGTTGTACGGCGGCAGCGTGAAACCGGACAATGTCGATGGCTTGATGCGAGAGCCCGACATCGACGGGGCCCTGGTGGGTGGCGCCAGCTTGAAAGTCGAATCGTTCGCGCGCATTGTGCGCTATGAGGTTTGAGAATCGATGGCAACTGTAGTCACGATCATTCACATACTGGCGTGCATCTTTCTGGTGCTCGTCGTGCTGTTGCAAACCGGCAAGGGTGCCGACATGGGGGCCGTGTTCGGCGGCAGCAGCTCGACGATCTTCGGCAGCAGCGGGGCGGGCAACTTCCTCACCCGTCTCACTGCCGTGATGGCGGCGGTGTTCATGATCACCTCGCTGACGCTGACCTACATGTCGGCACGGCGAGTGAGTTCGACAATTTTTGATTCGGCGCCGTTGCCGGCCAGCGCGCCGGCCGAGATTCCAGGTGGCGCTCCGCCTCCGGGGGCACCCGCGCCCGCGCCGGCCGCGGAAGGCGAAGCCGCACCGGCACCACAGGCCGCCGCACCTGCAGCCGAAGCCCCGGCTCCAGCACCACAAGCCGCTGCCGAGGTGCCCGCAGCACCAGCGGCCGCACCGCAAGAAGCACCGGCGGCGAACTAGGCCACGCCGAGCACGAGTCACGAACACGATGCACGATCAGGGTGACCAGTCACGATTCACGACTCACGCCCTATGCGAGGATGGCGGAACTGGCAGACGCGCTAGTTTGAGGGGCTAGTGGGGTAAAACCCGTGGGGGTTCAAGTCCCCCTCCTCGCATTTTCCTTCCTCTGTAACATCCGATGGTTGCCCTCGGTCTGTTACCGCACGACGCCGACGCGGTAACACTTGGGGCCTCGCATCCCCGAAAAGTCTCGGATCGGAGACCGCGAACAACCGCAGCTCGCTGTCGACTTCGCCCGCCATCCATCGCCCGTAGTGGCGTCGCGAGGTTTCGTACCGGACTCCGGTTTGCTGCTCCAACCATGCGGGCCTCGTGCCCACGTGGAGGGCCCGCCGGAGTCCCTCGCTAGCGACGATGGTGAAGCTAGCCAGGGCGCTTGAGGTGGATGTCGGAGAGTTCTTCCACCCACGCGAACCGGGAGGCCGCCGGACGCAGCCCTCGAAGGGCTGACCGTGCGATTCCTACCTCGGACCCTCGCTGCCGCTGCTTGCGCCCTGCGCTCGACTGTCCAAACGCCGGGTGTCGATCCCACCTCCAAGCGTCTGGAGGAGGCGGAGGTGGTGAAGGCACTGTTGTTGTGCTCGAGAATCTCGTCGAAAATCGCGGACACGAGGACGAAGGCGCTCTCCTTGCTCCCACGTTCCACTGCGGTGGCGAGCCCCGCGGTGCGGAGTAACCGGACCGAAGGCCTTGATGGGTCGCGGTGTTGGAGAATGGGATTGCCAGTCATCTGAATGGCGTGAAGCACACACGCATCGAGGCCGAACATTGGCTGATGGCGTGGCGCCGCAATGGACTCTTTTGCTTATCAAACGTTTGTGAGTCTCGACCCGGACGCCGCAGCAACCGACGCGGAGCAAGAAGAGACAAAGATTTCGGGCGCGAAGCCCTGATCGATTTGGACGGAATCGGCGCAATTTGGAATGGGTGCTCGGACAAAAGTCGGACAGCCTGCGGGCCTGCTTTTGGCAGCCTGTCCTGTTGGGCATTTCTGTCAATTGGTCAGGCCGTCTGTCGGCCAGCGCTTGCTTGCCCGCCCGCGGGCCTCTGAGCGAGCGCGCATCTGAACCACACGCCGGCCCTCGGACCGCGCTTCGTCCCGGTAAAGGGCTCCGAGCTGTTTCGTTCGGACTCGTTGGTCCGCATTCAAGCGTGATACTGGGCCGACCGGAGCACTAACACCGGAGTCGCGGCCGACTGTCATCCTTGCCGGGGTTGGCCCGCTCGCCTTCCAGCGGTGTCGATCTTGGTGCATGCATACAGCGGTGTCCTTCAACGCGGCCGCCGCGAAGGTGAGGCACACCGGTCAACTGGCGATCACCCCGACGGCGCGGCACTGGACGGTCCGATACATCGCCTTCGCCAATCTGATGCCCGTCCCCCGCGAGCGGAACTAAAGGATTGCGCCACACGATATGCGTGGCGCAAGAAATGCTCTCTGATGAGTCATGAGCGCGGATTCGCAAAGCGAGCAGCAGTCAAGTGCAGAATGGATTGTGCACGAGCCGTTCAACGCGGCGATGTTCCAGGACTACGTCGGTAATGACACTGCGGTGGCTCGCCGCGTGGTGCACCGTTTCTTGGCCGATGCGCCCGGCCGCTTGGCTGCGATTCAGCAGGCGCTGGCCGCAGGCGACGCCCAGGTGCTGGCCCGCGCCGCCCACGCCCTCAAAGGAGCCGTGAGCTTCTTCGCCGCCGACGCGGCGCTGGAGACGGCTCGCGAGGTAGAAACGATCGCACGTACGGGTGACTTGCAAGAAGCCGCCAGCGCGTGCGTGGCGCTTGGAAACGCAATGTCTCGATTGACAGCTGCACTGGAAGAGTTTCTCACGTGCGCAGTCTGAGTCATCGAAGACAAATCTAGTCTGTTGGACTGCGACAGGCAAATGGGAACGCCCATCAGATGGAGATTCCCTCGCATGGCAGTATTCGCTTGAACAGGCTGGCAGGAGCGACCTCCCACGACACTTCTCACATAGAAGTACGCGCGTAGTACTCCGAGCTTGTGACGATGTTCCAGGCGGGTACAGGAATCCGTGCTCGACATGTTGCGCACGAAGCGCACGAATCGGGGTACGGCAAGTCACTTGATGACTTGGAGGAAGGAGGCATCGACAATGGCTAGCGGCAAAACGGATGAGATCAGGGGACGCGCAAAGGAAGCCGCGGGAGCACTGACTGGCGACGCGAAGCTGAAGCGCAAAGGTCGGACCGAACACCGCATGACCAACGACCGGCATCTCGTGATCGTGGCACTCGATGACCGACAGTACGCGCTGCCATTGTCCGCCGTGGACCGCGTGGTTCGCCTGGTCGAAATCACGCCGTTGCCGGAAGCGCCGGAAACTATCCTGGGTGTGATCAACGTGCAGGGGCGGATCGTTCCCGCGCTGAGTCTGCGCCGTAGCCTGCACATACCGGAACGTGATCTGCGCCTCAGCGATCAGATCATCATTGCGTCCTTTGCACAGCGAACCGTGGCCTTGGTGGCCGACGCCGCCATTGATGTCGTTGAACCGCCGGAGCACGCCGTGACCTCAGCGTCAGCGATCCTGTCCGACATCGCGCAGGTAGACGGCGTCGTGAAACTCGCCGGGGCCCTGGTGCCGATCCTCAATCTCAACCCCGACGCGCTGCTCCCCCTAGACACAGCGGGCGCACTGCCGCCGGATGATAGGGCGACAGTCATTGCGGAGACGTACCCATGATCCCCGGCATGCCTCCAAGTCTGCTCTCCGAACTCAGTGAGCGTATCGCGACGCAGATGGGACTACACTTTCCTCCCGAACGCTGGCACGACCTCGAGCAAGGGTTACGGTTGGCGGCTCGTGAGCTCGAGTTTCCGAGCTTGGCCATGTGCGCGCAGTGGCTTCTGGCGACACCGTTGACCAAGGCCCAGATTGCGGTCTTGGCCGGTCATCTGACTGTCGGTGAGACCTACTTTCTGCGCGACGACAAGCTCTTCGCAATCTTGGAGCATCGGGTCGTGCCGGAACTGATTCGCGACCGGCGCGCGACTGGCCAGCGTCTGCGCATCTGGAGCGCCGGATGCTGCACGGGCGAGGAGCCGTACTCTCTTGCCATCCTGCTGAGTCGCCTCCTGCCTGATTGGCGCGCTTGGAACATCACCATCCTCGGCACTGACATCAATCCGGGTTTCTTGCGCAAGGCGGCTGCGGGAGTATACGGCCAATGGTCTTTCCGGAACGAGCCGCCCTGGCTGCAACACCGATGCTTTCACGCTCGCGCGAACGGCCGCTTTGAGATTCTCGACGAGATCAAGGCGGCGGTGACCTTTTCGCCGCTCAACCTCGCCGAGGACACCTATCCATCGCTGCTCACCAACACCAACGCGATGGACGTCATCCTGTGCCGCAATGTGTTGATGTATTTTTCCCACGAGCGGGCGTTCGCCGTGGCGCGCAATCTTTACCGTTCGCTGGTCGATGGCGGCTGGCTGATCGTCGCACCGAGTGAGACCTCGCCGGAACTTTTCTCACAGTTCCAGACGGTCCGCTGCGATGGGGCCACTCTGTATCGGAAGGACACCGCGCGGCTGCCGGCAGCAGACGAGGCTTCCCGTGCCGCAAGCGTATTCCCGCTCCCCGATCCGCAACCTACGCCCACTAGGTCGGCAATCGCATGGCCGCAGCCGGTCACGGCTGCAAAGGCAGCGGACTCGCTGGAGGCACCGTATGCGCGGGCCGTGGCGCTCTACGGGCAGGGCCGCTACGAGGACGCCGCCGCGACACTCCGAGCGCTGTGTGCAGACAGCCGCGGCCCCCCGGCTGCGCTGGCGCTCCTCGCCCGCACCTACGCCAATCAAGGGCATCTCGTGACGGCGCAGGAGTGGGCCGACAAGGCGATCGCTGCCGACAAGCTGAATGCGGGATTGCATTTTCTACTGGCAACCATCGTCCACGAGGAAGGGGACTCTGAGGCGGCCGTTCGGTCGCTCGAACGGGCCCTCTATCTCGACCAGAACTTCGTCCTCGCTCACTTCACGCTGGGCAATCTCACCATGCGGCAGGGCAAGGCACTGCGGGCCAGGAAGCACTTCGAGAACACAGTTGCCTTGCTGAGCCGATGTCCACCAGACGAGGTCCTGCCGGAGTCCGAGGGCCTCACCGCCGGCAGACTGATGGACATCGTCCGCACCATCGGCCTGGAGGATGCGCCATGAAGCACGACACCCCACGATCCACCGAGCCGGCGGAACCGGTGATAAGGAGAGGGGTCGCGCTCAGCGCGGCCGATGAGCGCCGCATCCTGCGACAACGAGCGCTGGCCCTGGCGCAGGAACCGGCACGTGAGGCGACGGACCCACCGCTCGAGATCGTCACGTTTCTGCTGGCGCATGAACAGTACGCCATCGAGGCGAACTTCGTCCGCGAGGTCTATCCATTGACTGACCTCGTGCCGCTGCCGTGCACGCCACCGTTTGTGGTTGGCGTGATCAACGTGCGCGGGCAGATCCTGTCCGTCATCGACCTGAAGCGCTTCTTCGCTGTCCCCGATCAGGGCGCAACCGATCTCAATAAGGTCATCATCCTCCAATCGCACGATTTGGAGGTCGGGATTCTGGCGGATGCGATAGTCGGGACACGGTCGCTGCCTCCCTCGGCCCTGCAATCGCCGCCTCCTACGCTGACCGGCGTCCGCGCCGAGTATTTGAAAGGCGTCACCAGCGAACCGCTGATGGTGTTGGACGCAACCGCCATCTTGTCTGACGAACGCCTGATCGTGCGTGACGAACCGTAAAAGTTGACGACACGAGCTGCAGGAGGCGAGCCTATGAAACAGTCAGTCGGAATGAAGATCGGTGGCGGGTTCGGAGTGGCACTGGGGTTTCTGCTGGTCATCGGCGCCGTTTCGTACCGGAGCACGGCCGGGCTCATCGAGAACGCGGCGCGGCGGTCCCAAGCCTACCAAGGCATAGCCCACCTCCAGAACTTCCTCGGCCTCATAAGGGATGCAGAGAGCGGACAACGCGGATACCTCCTCGCCGGCGAGGAGCGCTATCTCGATCCGTATCGCACCGCGGTCCAACAGGTCGACAAAGAGAACGCCACCATCCGTCAGGTGATGGCGGATAGCCCCAACCAGCTGCACCGGCTCGACGGGCTGGAGCCGCTGCTCAAGGACAAGCTCAGCGAGTTCGATGAAGCGATCACGTTGCGCAGGGAGAAGGGCCTCGAAGCGGCGCTGGTACTGGTCCACAACGATCGAGGCAAGAAGATCACGGATGACATCCGCAAGATACTAGATGACATGGTTCAGGAGGAACACCGCCTGCTGGAGGAGCGGAACTCCAGGGTGGAGAGCAGTGCGCGGAATGCGACTGCCGTCATCCTCTACGGCATCCCCGTCGCCTTCATCATCTTGGGCATCGTCGCCGTCCTCCTCACGCGAAACATCTCTCGGCCGTTGAAGGAAGTGACGGGGTTCGCGGAGCGCCTCGCGCGTGGCGACCTGACACTGAGCCTGACGGTCAACCATCGCCGGGACGAGATCGGCGCCCTGAGGCAGGCGTTCGGGCGCCTAGCGGACAACCTGAGAGCGCAGATTGGAGAGATCACCGAGGGCACGGCCGTGCTGCTGGCAGCGGTCAGTGAAGTCGCCGCGACGACCTCGCAACTCGCCGCGAGCACCACCGAGTCCGCGGCCGCGGTCACCCAGACCTCCGCCACGGCACGCGAGGTCAAGCAAACCGCACAAGTCACCAGCCAGAAGGCGCAGTACGTCTCCGACAATGCGC